>JAJZDO010000085.1 GCA_021805955.1 Acidobacteriota bacterium | reverse complement strand
ATGCTGAGCCGACGGACTGTTGTTGGGAACGACCTCCAACCGACAACCGGGAACATTCGCTTCGATCTCGGATTTAATCGTTTCCAGATTCATTCTTGCCTGCGAAGGAAATATTGATGAGTGGAGGATGCCATACCTCAGGGTTCTGTGGCGGCTCCAGATCGTGCGGGCCAAATTGCGGCACGATAAATTCACTCGGCGCATCGGGGTCCAAATGGCGCGGCCTGCCGGCCCCGGTCAACTGTTGTTCGTCGATCTTCTTCTGCAAGGTGATGAACGCATCGATCAGAGCTTCGGGTCGCGGCGGGCAACCAGGAATGTGCACATCTACGGGAATATAGCGATCGATGCCCTTCAGAACGTTGTAGCCCTGCTTGAACGGCCCTCCGGAAATGGCGCAGGCGCCCATGGAGATGACGTACTTAGGCTCCGGCATCTGGTTATAAAGCCGCACAATTTGTGGGGCCATCTTTTTTGTGATTGTGCCAGAGACAATCATCAGGTCCGCCTGTCGCGGCGACGGCCTGAAGACCTCCGCGCCGAACCGCGCCAGATCGTACCGGGCCATGGTGGTCGCAATCATTTCGATGGCGCAGCAGGCCAGGCCGAAGTTCAACGGCCATATGGAGTTTTTGCGGCCCCAGTTGTAAATCTCCTGCAGGGTTGTGGCAAAAATCCCTTGCTTGCTCAATTCAATCTTTAGTTGTTCATCCATTGCAAAGGGCCTTCGGGGTTCAGCGATCAAATGGCTGACAATTTTACTCTAAAGGGTATGGCCTTTGGCTGGACATTTAAGTCCAGATCAATACATTTTTTTTATAGGCCCAGACCAGCCCTTCGACCAGCAAAAGCAGGAAGATCAGCATGGCAATGCATTCTGTTGCCGTAAGTCCGGTAAATGCTACTGCAAACGGCAGAAGAAAAGCCGCCTCCACATCGAAAACCAAAAAAATGATCCCGTACAGGTAATAGCCCGGCTTGAACTGCACCCAGGCATCGCCTTGGGACTCCAGCCCGCACTCGTAGATTGCATTCTTGCTGGGACCCGGTTTATGCGGAGAAAACTTCTTTGCCCATATCCATGCCAACACAAGCGGTGAAGCAGTAAAGGCGATGGCCGCCAGCAGCAGAACAACGACAGGCAAATAGGGACCGTTTGTCATAGCACCCGAACACTCTACCGTACCAGATTCAAACATTCCTGCGAACCGTATCTAAAGAATTGCGTTGCGCTTCTGTCCACTTCGCCTACGGACCGCGGATATTCCCATCTTCTCTGGACTACAATTGCGTGTGGAGAGGACTAAGCCTGCGACCGCACCATGAATCCGAACCAAAAGAGTGTTCTGAATGAGAGCGAGACGGCCCTCAATCTCCCGCGAATTTTCCAGGGAAAAGCTACTTGCATTTGGAAGGGACCCATTCTTAAATGACCCCCAGTGATCTTATGGAGCAGGGCCAGCAAACTTCGCGCCCTGCCAATGGTGTAGAGCAGATCGTCAACGATTTTTCAATCCAGATTGCAACAGTCAACGGCTCCGGTTCGCAATCGGCCAACAATGTGCTTCTTCGTAGTATTTTCCGCATGGGCGTGCCTGTCTCCGGCAAAAATCTTTTTCCTTCCAACATCGCCGGTCTTCCCACCTGGTACACCATTCGCGTCAGTAAACATGGGTGGGTCGCGCGTAAAACGGACATCGATGTGCTGATCGCAATGAATCCTGAGACGGCGCAACAGGACGTGCTATCCATGGAAGTTGGAGCGGCAGTCATCTATGACGAAACGCTCAAGCTCAATGAGCTTCGCCAGGACCTGACGTACTATCCCGTACCCTTCGATAAACTGGCGGCAGCCACCGGGGCGGATGCCAAGCTTCGCAAGCTGGTCAAGAACATGGTCTATGTTGGGATCGCGGCCCAGTTGCTTTCAATCGATATGGAGTGGGTCGAAAAAACGGTCCGGAAGCAATTCACGAAGAAGGTCAAGGCTACAGAATTGAACCTGAATGCAGTCCGCGTCGGCTTCGATTATGCAGCGAGTTCGCTCGTCAAAAGAGACCCGTATTCTGTCGAGGCGATGAACGCCACGCAAGGCAAGATCATCATCGACGGCAACGCCGCTGCCGCGATGGGCGCCATGTTCGCCGGAGTCACCGTGGTGACCTGGTATCCCATCACGCCGTCTTCCTCCGTCGTCGAGCAGCTCATCGATTACATGAAGCAGTACCGCATCGAGCAGGATGGCAAAGCGAATTTCGCCATCGTGCAGGCGGAGGATGAACTTGCCGCCATCGGCATGGTCCTCGGCGCAGGATGGGCGGGCGCGCGCTCGATGACGGCGACCTCCGGTCCAGGGATTTCTTTGATGGCGGAGTTTGCCGGACTGGGATACTATGCGGAAATTCCCGGCGTCATCTTCGACATCCAGCGCACGGGACCCTCGACGGGATTGCCGACCCGCACTTCGCAGGCTGACATCGCTTTTATCGCCGGGCTTTCCCATGGCGATACAAAACACGTCATGCTGATCCCGGCAACGGTCAAAGAGTGCTTCGAGTTCGGCATCGAGGCATTCAATATTGCGGAACACTTGCAGACCCCGATTTTTGTTCTCTCCGACCTCGATCTCGGCATGAACAATTGGATGTCGGAACCCTTCGACTATCCGGAAAAGCCGATCGCGCGCGGCAAAGTCCTCGACGCCAGTCAGCTCGAAGAACGCGGCGGGTTCGCCCGCTACAAAGACGTAGACGGGGACGCGGTCCCGTATCGCACGCTGCCCGGAACGGACCATCCTGCTGCCGCATTCTTCACTCGCGGCTCCGGCCACAATGAAAAGGCCCAGTACACGGAGCGTCCGGATGATTACGAAAACAACATGCTGCGGCTGGCGCGAAAGTTCGAAACCGCAAAAACACTGGTTCCCAAGCCTGTCCTTGAAGGCAAAGGCCGGCAAAAAGTCGGAATCATCGCATTTGGCACCAGCCACTGGGCGGTGATCGAGAGTCGCGACCAGATGGAGCGCGAATTCCAGCTTGCAACCGACTATCTTCGCCTCCGCGCCTACCCCTTTACTTGCCTGCTCCTTC
>JAJZDO010000172.1 GCA_021805955.1 Acidobacteriota bacterium | reverse complement strand
CGCAGTTGAATGATTGGCTCGGGAATGGGCGATGCGCTTTTACGGCCCAATATCAGCCGACCTCAGCGGCTGATTGAACGTAACAAGGTCAGCTAAATCGTGTCACACACCCTTGCCGAAAACTCGCATTCTATGGCTTGGCAACACGCTTCATCCGGTTGCCTTTGGCCGAGAGTCTTGGTGGCAGTGCTTCGGCCATTTTCAATGCCGCAGCGGATTCCGCTTTCAGGAGTGCCTTCGTGGAACTTGACCGTAGCTTGGCATACCAATTCGCAAGAGAAGAAATAGAACTACTCTCCTCCTCCATCTGCAGCCATTCGATCGATTCCACCTTCTTCAAAGCTGACTGCTGAAGAAAGTCCGTGGCCAACTGGCGTTTGCCACCTGCCCACAATACCAGCAGAGCAATCCGAAGATCGGCATCGAGATCGCCACTGGGACCATCCTCGATGAGAATGCGGTGGCCATTCTTAAGGAATTTCCTTCCGGCTGAAGTGATGCCGTGGTTCGTTCGGCCTCGAGAACCTGGCTTCCCCTGGCGAACGAATCCGGCTTCCAATAGTCTTTGCAGCGCCGGAATCGTTGCTCCAGGGGAAAGCCCCGCCGCTTTCTGGAAGTCGTAGGGAGTCGAAATCCCGCTATCGATCAGAGCCAGCACAAACAGATCGAGATCGCTCCGGTGGCGCTTGTCACGAGTCTCAGACATATTCCACCAGTATACGAAGCACGTCACCCGAGCGCCATGAACATGCGGCGCTCGGGTGACGTGAGTCTCCGATCTGAAGTTTTTATTGTCCTCGTTCCTACGTCAACGGCGTTTACAGAAAGCATCCATTTTCATCTTCATCTCGCTACCAATGGGGCAAAGTACGACTTCCAGCATCTTTGCGACGATGCCGGGCTGGAAGAGATGTTGGGCCATGAGATCCCATCTCCGGAAGCGGCGCGGCGGTTCTTGAAGCAGTTTCATTCCGAAAAGAAGATCGAGCAGGCCAGACAGCAGCGGAAGCCGGAGCAGATCGCATTTATTCTGGAAGAGGCCAATGCGCTGGCTGGCCTGCTGATTGACTCGCGTTTCCGCCTTGACTCCGATGGCCCAGATGAAGCCCAGCAGTTCGCGTCCTACGGTGGTGACGATCTTGCGCTGGTCCTTGCCTGCCGCCACCAGCAGAGCATAGCGATTGGAGAGCCTGACCTGCGCCTTCCAGGCAATCTCTTTGATCTCCTCCGGCACCCCTTGCTGCCGCTTGCGCAACGCGGGTCCGACGCCTGACCGCAGCCGATAACTCCAGGCCGCTTCGACGACGATCTGTCGCAGATGCGCGTTGCCCGCTTTGGTGATGCTCTCTTGTTGCTTGCGCTTGCCGCTGGGGTTCTCGCTGGGAACCACGCCGCTGTATAGGCTGCGGAAAAACTCAATTTCTCGGAAGGGGTAAAAAATGGATCGCGCCAGGATGCCCTAGGAAGGATCCGTGAGGCTTGACTGATTGTTTTCCATCCCGCAAATTTCGTCTTTTCGCCATACATTCGGGGTTTTCCGCAGCCTGTTCAGCCCCTGCGGGGAAACTCTTCTGCGATGCGCAGCCTATCGCATCGGGCCGCGGCAGATCATCGTGGCTACATACGCGGCGCCAAAACCGTTATCGATATTCACCACAGTCACGTTCGGCGAGCACGAATTCAGCATCCCCAGCAGCGCGGCTACACCGTGAAACGAAGCGCCATAGCCAACGCTGGTTGGCACGGCAATAACGGGAACGCTGACCAGCCCTCCCAGCACGCTTGGCAGCGCTCCCTCCATTCCCGCGCAGACGATGACCACGCGCGCCCGCTGCAGCACCTCGCGCTGGCCCAGCAAGCGATGCAATCCCGCGACACCCACATCGTAGATTCTGTCCACTTCCCCACCGAATATATCGATGGTCATGGCCGCCTCTTCAGCAACGGGAATATCGCTGGTCCCGGCACAGACAACCGCGATCCGCGATGCATCCGCAGCAACCTGCTTTTCCGTCTGACGAAGAGTAATCACGCGAGCCACGGGAAAGTACTGCGCCGCTGGGACTCTCCCTTGCACGGCGGTAAAGGTCGGCGCATCGGCCCGCGTGGCCAGCACATTCACTCCGCTTTCCGCCATGCGCTCGAAAATCTCCGCCACCTGGTCGGCGGTTTTTCCAGCGGCAAGAATGACCTCCGGCAACCCTGTCCGCAGCGGTCGGTGGTGGTCCAGTTTCGCAAAGCCGATATCTTCAAACGGCAGTTGCGCAAGATTCGCCGAAGCGGTCTCCGACGAGATCAGACCATTTCGGACATCTTCGAGCAGCTGGAGCAGCGTGTCTTTGTCCATTCTTGCTTCACTCTCCCCGGTTCAGTTCCGTGGCGCCGATTGATACGCAGCCAGCGCGGCTTGCATGACCAGCTTGAGCGGGACGGAATGTGTCTCCGCGCATCGTCGACAATCTTCATACTCTGGCGCGGCATTCACTTCCGCCCCGTTCAACAGGCCCAGTTTGATCCTGATTTCGCCCCACGCCGTTTTCACCGGCACGAACTTGCGCTCCAGACATGCCCGGCGTTCTTCGCGGATGCGCACGCCCAGCGTACTGGTCTCTCGAAACAGTAACTGTTGCAATTGCTGCGCATGGCCCCGGTCGCACAAAACCGTGATCAACGTTGCCAGCCTGTTTTTCTTCATATGCACGGAAGAACACATCACATCGAGAGCGCCCGCCTGCAACGCCCGCTCCGTGAAATCTCCCAGAATCTGCGGATTCAAATCATCCACCGCGGTTTCCATCACAACCACGACGTCACCAGCAATCGCATCCGCTTCGCCCGTCTCTCCCAGGCTGAGCCGCAGCACATTGGGAAAGCGCTTGGGATTGCGGCTGCCTGCGCCGTATCCAATCTTGTCCACGCGCATCGCCGGTGCCGGACCGAAGCTGCAATTCAGCGCGCGCACCAGCGCCGCCCCCGTCGGCGTGACCAATTCCATCTGTATCCCAGAGGAGTAGGTCGGCGCTCCCTGCAGCAAATCCATGGTTGCAGGCGCGGGAACCGGAAATGTGCCATGAGCGCATTCCACCATAAC
>JAJZDO010000967.1 GCA_021805955.1 Acidobacteriota bacterium | reverse complement strand
CGGCACTGTCAACGGGATGTGGGGTGGCGGGTCATTGTGGGAGAGGATATTCCGGACTTTCGTACCATCAGCGGGTTCCGGAAGATGCATGTGTCGGCATTTTCCACCTTGTTTTTGGAGGTATTGGGAATATGCCAGGCCGCCGGGCTGGTGAAACTGGGGCATCTGGTGCTTGATGGCTCCAAGGTGAAGGCTAATGCCAGTCGGCACAAGGCCATGAGTTATGGCCGAATGGTGGCTGAAGAATTGCGGTTAAAAGGAGAGATCGCCACACTCCTTCAGGAAGCCGAGTCCCAGGATGCCAGCGAAGACGCCCTGCTTGGCGCAGCGGATCAGGCCCACAAGCTACCCCGGAGTTGGCACGGCGGGAGACACGGCTGAAACGGATTCAACAAGCCAAAGCCCTGTTGGAGGCCCGTTATAAGAGCATGGCGGAAAGTAAGCCGGTCGTAGAAGATCCACCATCGAGCATCGGCTCTTCAGAAGGATGAAAACAACGATTCATCAACCGGGTCAGGTGTCGATGCGGCAAAGTCGGCGGCCGAGGATCAAAGCGAAGTATCCCGGGGAGCCGGAAGCGAAGCGACGGTGCCGGACAAGGCGCAGATCAACTTTACGGATCCGGAAAGTCGCATTATGCGAGCCAGTAACAAAGGCTGGGATCAATGCGGCAATGCTCAGGTGGTGGTGGATTCGGCTCACCAGATCATTGTAGCCGCCGATGTAACACATCAGGCCAATGATGTGTGTCAGGTACTGCCGATGATGGCGCATGCCCAGAAAAATGTGGGAGAAGCCAATCGCATTGAAAAAGCGTCGATGGACGCCGGCTACTTCAGCGAGACCAATGTTCAATGGATGGAGGACCAGGGGATTGACGCCTACGTGGCAACCGGACGCCTTAAGCATGGGGAGCCATTATCATCCGCCCCCAAGGAGCGTGTTCCAGCAACGATGAGCATAAAAGAGCGCATGTTCTTGAAGATTCGCACGGACGACGGCCAGGCCATCTACGCGCGCCGCAAGGCGATAATTGAACCGGTGTTTGGGCAAATCAAGCAGGCGATGGGATGCCGCCAGTTCCTGCTGCGCGGAATGCGAAAAATGCGGGCTGAATGGACGTTGATATACATGAGCTTCAACCTGCGGAAGCTGTTCCAGGCTTGGCGGACAGGTCTGGCATGAAAAGAAGGGCGGGCAAACCACCGGTGGCCGCAGTAAAATGGACACCGGCGGTAAATTCGACCGTATTTTTTCATCTGGAAGAAAAAACTTGGTGCACCGACCAGATTTTAAGCCGCCATAAATGAGAAAACAGAAAAATCACCCGGTGGCTGAAAGTCATTAGTCGGACAGGCTCCTAGTGTAGCGTCCCGAAAACAACTTGACATATAGGTGCGGGCATAGTATACTTGGTTCATGGCAAATCATGCGGCAACGGCACTCTCGTGTGATCGGAACCAGCGGATGCGGCTGGAGCATCTGGAATCCAGCGGGACCACACCGCAGAAGATCGCGTTGCGGGCACGGATCGTCCTGCGGGCGACCGATGGGCAGGCCAACTTGGCCATTGCGCGCGAGCTGGGAATCAGCCGACCGACGGTATTGTTGTGGCGCGGGCGTTTCGCGGCCGAAGGCGTGCTGGGGATCATGCGTGATGCCCCGCGTCCCGGACGCCAGAAGGCCCTTTCACCGGAGAAAGTTCAGGCGGTGATCGAGGCGACGCTGCACACGCGGCCGCCGGGCCAGACGCACTGGAGCACGCGGGAGATGGCCAGGGCCCAGGGACTTTCACGCATGGCGGTGCAGCGCATTTGGAAGCAACACCACCTCCAGCCGCATCGCGTGGAGACCTTCAAACTCTCGCGGGACAAGCATTTTGTCGAGAAGTTGCGGGACGTCGTGGGTTTGTACCTGAATCCCCCGGACAAAGCCCTGGTGCTTTCGGTGGATGAAAAGAGCCAGATTCAGGCGTTGGACCGCACGCAGCCGGGACTGCCTTTGAAAAAGGGGCGTTGCGGCACCATGACCCATGACTACAAGCGCCATGGCACCACCAGCCTGTTTGCCGCCCTCAACATGCTCGACGGAAAAGTCATCGGCCAATGCCTGCCGCGACATCGCTCGAAGGAATTCATCCAATTCCTCAACACCATCGACCACAACACGCCGCCGGAACTCGACTTGCATTTGATCGTGGACAACTATTCGACACACAAGAGCCCGCCGGTGAAGCGCTGGCTCCAGCGGCACCCCCGCTTTCACCTGCACTTCATTCCTACCAGTTCGTCATGGCTGAACATGATCGAACGCTGGTTTCGGGAAATCACCGACAAGGCCATCCGCCGCGGAGTCTTCAAGAGCGTTGAGACGCTCATCGTCACCATTCACCAATACCTTGACGCCCACAATGCCGATCCTAAAATATTCACTTGGACCAAGGATGCCGACACGATTTTGGCGAAGGTTGCTAAGTGTAAAGAAGCGTTAGGGACGGTACACTAGATCGGAAGACGGAATCATAAAATTCGCACTTCCCGGAACCCAGTGATCGGCCCTTCTCGCAATGACCACCTCCAACAGTATGCAGCGCCGCCTAAAATAGTTGCTTTTCTGTCGGGATCGGTATATTGTAACTGCAGCAAGACGAACCAGGTGAGACTTTATGGAGACACAATATACCGAAAGACCTAAGGGGATCGATGCTTCGAATCGTGCCTTGCTCGACCAGATGGTCCGTTCGATTTCCGGTCCCTTTACACCAGCACAGGCAGCAAAACTGCTCTCCGTTGATGTGGTGCGCGCCAGAAAATTGCTTGCTTACCTAGCCTCTCGCGGTTGGCTATCCAGAATCCGCAATGGCCTTTATACCCCAATCCCGCTTGGCGCCACTGCGCCCACACAGTGGCGAGAGGATCCGTGGATTGTCGCGGCGACAAGCTTCGCACCGTGCTATATCGCAGGCTGGAGTGCCGCCGAACACTGGCACCTTACCGAGCAGATTTTTCGTGATGTCGTGGTGATCACGGCGACACCAGTCCGCACCAGGATGGTAAAGATTCAAGACACGTTGTTTCGTCTGAGCCATCGGAAGAAAAGTG
>JAJZDO010000058.1 GCA_021805955.1 Acidobacteriota bacterium | reverse complement strand
GGCTGGAATCGCAGCATGGGCGTACCGGTCAGGTCCAATTCGCAGGAGACGCCAATCGGCAGCGTGATGTTCCGTTCGCGAACGTGCCCGGAACGCAGGCCAATGCCAACGGGCCCGGGGAAATCCTCCAATACGCGTATCAAGACTGAATCCAGCAATTCGTCGGCTGTAGCCGGCTGCACGCAGTCCAACATGGCTCCAAATACGATGCCGCGCACTCGATCGAGCTTGCCCGCCAAACGCAACTGGAGCAACATCCGGTCAACCTGGTATGGCTTCACGCCTACATCCTCCAGAAACAGAATTGTGTCTTCTGTTTGGATTTCATACGGCGTGCCGAGGGAAGCGACCAGCATGGAGAGGCATCCGCCATAGCACTTTCCTTCCGCGTGGCCGGGCCGTAACGTCCGCATATCCGCTTCGGGTCCGAGTTGCCACGGGTGATCCTGCACGAGCGCCGCCTGCCAGCTGGTGAGGTCCACACCATTTTCCCGTGCAAAATCTCCGGCTACCATCGGTCCATGAAACACCGCCAAACCCGTCGCGTCGTGCAGCCATGTCAGCAGGCTGGTGATGTCGCTGCATCCCATGAAAATCTTTGGATTGCGACGGATGAGCGTGAGATCAAGTCCGCCGAGTAATTCCGCCGATCCGTAACCTCCACGGTTACAAATAACAACCTTCACCGAGGAATCCGCAAAGGCGGCATGCAAATCTTCCAGGCGCTGCGCCGCGGTTCCAGCGGAATATTGTCCATGACGAGCGAGTGCATGAGCAGCCAACTGTGGTTCAAAGCCCAACTTGCGCAACGAATCCATCCCCAACTGCACTTTGCTGGGATCGAACCAACTGGCTGGCGAAACCAGCCGCACAGCATCGCCGGTTCCCAGGGCGCCAGGGAGAATCGCAGGCTTCAAAGCTTTGTCCCGGGTTGTTGAGCGTGCGGTCATACGAGCAGGCAATCCCCTTGGGCAATGATTTCGGCCGGTCCTGTCAGCAGCAGGTTCGAGCTCTTCTGCACCCACTCTACTGTTTGTTCGCCGCCCTCGGCGGCTACTGTGAGCTGTCGCGAGACACCCCGCGTTTCGATACTCGCGGCTGCGGATGCAGAGGTGCCAGTGCCGGAAGACAAGGTCGGCCCCACGCCGCGTTCATAAATACGAAACTCAATCCTATTTGTATCCATCACACGCACAAATTCAACGTTGGTACCTTTGGGGAAGTCCGGGTGGACACAAACTTCCGACCCAATTTGTTGCCACGAACGTCCGAAGCATTCAAAATTGAGCGAGTCGACAAAAACGACGAAATGCGGATTCCCAATTGATACATTGACCCCGCCGATGGATGTCCCATCCTTGAGCGTAACCGTTTGCATCGTGACAGATGGAACGCCCATCTCGGTAGAAATGAGATATTGCGGAGGATTGCGCTCCAGGATGCGGCAGCGGCGCACACCGGCATGTGTGCGAATGGAAAATTCATCGGCATCATCGTCTTGGGCCAGATATGCGGCCACGCAGCGCGTGCCATTCCCGGAGATTTCCGCCTCCGAGCCATCCGCGTTGAAGAGTCGAATCGAATATGCCCCATTTCCGGCGAGCGTAAGATACTCGACGCCGTCCGCGCCAACTCCCGTATTGCGGGCGCAGACGATACGGGCCACGTCGGCATAGCGGCTTGCGTCGAGAGGTTCGTCCACGATGAGAAAATCGTTCCCGCAGGCGTGCGCTTTGACGAATCGAATCACTTGATTTCCTCGAGCAGGGATGCATTGTGCGACGCGCGGGCAACATATCGGCGATCTGCAATCGTGTAATTTCCGCTGAGAACGCGGGCAATGGCTTCCGGGTAGGCAATGTGCTCCTGTTCCAGAATCCGCGCGGACAAGGCAGCTTCGTCATCGCCATCCAACACTGGGACAGGGCGCTGCAATACGATGACTCCGTGGTCCAGTTGGTCATCCACAAAATGCACGGTGCAGCCGGTGATGGCAACTCCGTACTGGAGCGCCTGACGCTGTGCATCGAGGCCCGGAAATGCCGGCAGCAGCGACGGGTGAATATTCAAAATGGCATGAGGATAGGCCGCGACAAACTCCGGCGACAGCAGGCGCATGTATCCAGCGAGGCAGATCAATTCCGCGCCGTGTTCGCGCAGACAAGCGATGATTTCTGCATCCTGCTCGGCGCGCTTCCGCCCGCGGGCTTCAATCACCGCGGTCGCCAAGCCGCGCGCCCTGGCTGCGGCAAGGCCAGGCGCTTCCGCGCGATTGGAAATGACAATGGAAATTCCTGCGTTGTCGATCTGGCCGCGATCAATGGCGTCAGCGATCGCCAGAAAGTTGGAACCACGACCGGAAAGAAGAATGCCAAGACGCGTCATGGGGAGTTAGTTATACAGGACATGGCGATCGCCTTTGATGATCTTGCCAATTACGGCGTGAGGCTCGTTCGCGCGGTCCAGCAGCGTTTTCACGCGCTTGTATTTTTCCACCGGGACGACGCAGATCAACCCGATTCCCATGTTGAAAGTCCGCAACATTTCCACCAGTTCCACATTGCCCAGCGTTTGCAGGTGGTCGAAAATTGGCAGCACCGGCCACGAACCCAATTCGACACATGCGGAAACATGTTTCGGCAGGATGCGGGGCAGGTTTTCGGTGATGCCTCCACCGGTAATGTGGGCCATTCCCACGACCAGGTCTGCCGCAGTCAGTTTGCGAATAATGTTGAGATAGCTGCGATGCGTTTTCATCAAGGCCACGCCGGCCTTATCGTGTAGCTCATTGACGTATTGGTCCGGCGTGTATTTGGCCACCTGAAAAAACAGCTTGCGAGCCAGCGAATAGCCGTTGGTATGCAATCCGGTGGAAGGCAGGCCGATCAGCAAGTCGCCTGCGCGGATGCCAGCTCCGGTAATGATTTTTTCGCGCTCCGCGACGCCCACGATAAATCCGGCAAGATCGTATTCGCCGTCATGATAAAACCCCGGCATCTGCGCGGTTTCACCTCCAATGAGGGCGCAGCCATTGGCGCGGCAGGCATCCGCCATGCCGGAAACCACTTTTTCCGCCACATCCCGCATCCCGGAACGCGACG
>JAJZDO010000587.1 GCA_021805955.1 Acidobacteriota bacterium | reverse complement strand
ATTCCGCGCCCAAGGCAAGCGCGCGTTCAATTTCACCGCGAAAGGCCTGAACGGATTTCTCGCAGATTTCCTGCGATTGGCTGCAGAGATTCACCAGGTAGCTGGTGTGGATCACCAGCGGTCCAACGCCCAGCTCGGCGCGCGCTGTCCGGGTCGATTCCGCTTGCTCGGCGGTGATTTTCGAGGCGCGCCACATGCGTGGACTGGAAGAAAATATCTGGAGCGTATTCGCGCCCAGCGTCGGAGCGCGCCGGACAGCATTCGCGACGCCGCCCGTGGTGGAAAGATGAACGCCAATCAATTTGCTGGGCTGGTTGGCTGGCTTCGCGTCGCTCGGTTGTGGATTCGGTTTGCTCGGATTCCCTGCAGTCCTTGACATAGCCATGAGGATAAATGAGCGCGCTCTTTAATTCTTCGGCTTGGCGGGTACAGGATTTGCGGTCAGAAACTCCTCGATGCGCGCGATTTCTTCGGGCTGCAAGCGGAAGGTGGCCGCACCGATAATGCCATCCACCTGACTTGGATTGCGCGCTCCCACGATGGCTGCGGTCACCGCGGGTTGACGGAGTGTCCACGCAATGGCGACCTCGCCGGGAGAGCGGCCATGGGCGCTGCCGATCTCGTGCAGCAACTCGACCAACTTGAGGTTGCGGCTGAGTTGCGGCTCCTGGAAACGGTGGTTGTTGCGACGCCAATCGTCCCTGGGCATCTGGGCGATGCGCTCCTTCGTCATGGCACCGGTCAGCAGGCCCGACACCATGGGGGAGTAGTTGATGACTCCAATTTGGTGCTTCTGGCAATAGGGAAGGATCTCTTTTTCGATGCCCCGGTTCAGCATGGAATATGGCGGCTGCAAGGAAGTGATGGGAGCGATTTTGGCGATCCGCTCGAGCTGCGGAATGGAGAAATTGGAAACCCCGATGTAGCGGACCTTGCCTTCTTCCTTCAGTTTCACCAGTGTTTGCCAGCCTTCTTCCACATCGTTCTCCGGATCGGGCCAGTGGATCTGGTACAGATCGATGGCGTCCATTTGCAGGCGGCGCAGGCTCGCCTCCAGTTCCTTGCGGATGGAATCCCGCTTCAAACTGCGGCTGATCTTCTGACCGGGGCGAAGGAACTTCCCGCTCCACACCATCGAACATTTCGTAAACACGAATGGTTTGTTTCGCCGGCCCTGGAGCGCGCGGCCCACAACTTCTTCCGAATGGCCGAGACCGTAGATGGCGGCTGTGTCGATCCAGTTGATGCCGAGGTCGAGAGCGCGCTGGATCGCAGCGACGGAGTCGTTGTCGTCCTGCGGCCCCCAGGCGTACTCCCAGTCGCCGCCGCCAATAGCCCATGCGCCAAAGCCGATGGCAGTGAGCCGCATGTTGGAGTTGCCAAGCTGTCGTGTTGGCATCGAGAGTGCGTCGGTGCTTTGCATACTTTTCCGGATGCTCCAAGAAACGGTGCGGCGATTGTGGCGCCCTAAAAAAACACCGGGCCCACAGATGAAGCAGGCCCGATGCGATTTCGATGGATCGTTGCGGCCTGAGAAACTATCCAGCCTTCTCCAGCAATGTGACCGACAGGTCGCGTTTCTGGACCATGTCCGCGGTGATCTCGATTTCCCGCACCTTCTTGTTGTTGGGTAGGTGATACATCAAATCGAGCATCAATTCCTCCAGGATCATGCGCAAGCCGCGCGCTCCCACCTTGCGATGCAGTGCCTCGCGGGCAATGGCTCCGACAGCTTCTGAGGTGAAAGTGAGACGCACATTCTCATACTCAAACATGCGCTGATACTGTTTCATGATGGCATTCCGCGGCTTCACTAGAATTTCCACCAGCGCGGCTTCATCCAGTTCATCGAGAATTCCAATGACGGGCAGACGGCCGACGAACTCTGGAATCAGGCCGAACTTAATCAGGTCCTGCGGCTCGGTCTGGCGCAACAATTCCGTGTCGCGCAAGGAAGGGACCATGTTGGCAGGCTGGCCGTCGCGGTCGGAAATAGCCTTGAAGCCGAGCGCCTTCTTGCCGGCGCGACGACCAATCACGCGTTCCAGGCCGACAAAGGCCCCGCCGCAGATAAATAAAATGTTCGTCGTATCTACGGGAGTAAATTCCTGATGTGGATGCTTGCGTCCGCCCTGCGGAGGAACGTTGGCAACCGTGCCTTCGAGGATCTTGAGCAACGCCTGCTGCACGCCTTCACCGGAGACATCGCGGGTGATGGAAGGATTTTCGTCCTTGCGCCCGATCTTGTCGATTTCGTCGATGTAGATGATGCCGGTCTGAGCGCGGGCAACATCCCCGTCCGCCGCCTGCAATAACTTGAGGATAATATTTTCGACATCCTCACCGACATACCCGGCTTCCGTGAGCGTGGTCGCGTCGACAATGGCAAACGGAACGTCCAAGGTGCGGGCGAGGGTCTGCGCCATCAGCGTCTTGCCGCTCCCCGTGGGGCCGATCAACAGGATGTTGGACTTGGTCAGCTCCACATCGTTGGTGCGGGTCCGGTTCATCTGGATGCGCTTGTAATGGTTGTAGACGGCGACGGCCAGCTTCTTCTTGGTGGTCTCCTGCCCGATGACATACTCATCCATGAAAGCTTTCACCTCCTGCGGCTTGGGCAAGTGGGCGGGAGCGGTGGTGGGGCGCGCTTCGTTCTTGTCGTCTTCCAGAATGGAGTTGCATACGGCAACGCATTCATCGCAGATATAAGCCCGCGGATAATCGCTGGGGGAGGAAATCAGCTTGGCTACGGCGTCCTGCGATTTATGGCAGAACGAACAACGGAGTACATCGTCGGAACTCGAGCGTGTTTTCATTGTTTGCGTCTCCTACTGCCACCCGTTCCGCGCCCAGCGTCGGGCTCGATGCGAGCTTACGTCCTTGGCCTGTCAATAATCTCGTCGATGATGCCGTATTCTTTCGATTGTGGGGCGTTCATAATAAAATCCCTCTCCACATCGCGTTCTATCCGCTCGATGGGCTGACCGGTGTGCTTCGACATCAAACGATTGGTAATTTCACGGATGCGAAGGATCTCGCGGGCGTGAATGTCAATGTCCGTGGCCTGGCCCGACAGACCGCCCATGGACGGCTGGTGGATCA
>JAJZDO010000515.1 GCA_021805955.1 Acidobacteriota bacterium | reverse complement strand
TGGTCGGGTCTCCAATCCGGGTCGGAATACGCTCGTCCCGGCGTCCACACAAGCGACTCCTAAGCATAAAACAATAGGGCAATACTTTCCATGGGGGAATTTCAAAGTCGAGAAAAGCCATGGTTGGTGCTTGGGGCGTTTCCAATATTCACTTTGCCAACAGTGAGGCCCGCGAAACCATCTTATGCTCGACGTAATTGTAGGGAGGAACGCTGTTGCCTCGAATCAATGCCATGCCCAGCTCAATCAGCCGCGGTCCGTAATTGGCGACTTCATGGGACACGGAACCGATTACCGGGCCATCTGCAGCCTGCATCTCTTCCAACATTTCCGGAATGCAATCCTGACCGACGATAGCGACATGTTTACTGCGTTTCAACTCACGCACCGCTTCCACGGCTCCCAACGCGCTGGTGTCCGTCGCCGCGGCAATCAAAATATGGCGTTCTTTGGGATGGCGCATTAAAAATTCTGAGACGATACGCTGGCTTTTGTCGCGCATTCCACGGCCATCGATGCGCACGAAGGACTCAATAGGAACGCTTTTCAGCTTGGAGCGGATCCCTTCAAATGCGCCGGTGATGCGGCTTTGCACCAGGCTGCCGGCCTCTTCCAGGTCCAGCCCCAAGACCCAGTCAACCTTCCCGGACCAATTTTCCGAAGCATGTTCCGCCAGCAATTCCCCTGCTTCAAACCCGACACGATAGTTGTCGACGCCAAAATAGGTTGCGTGTGGGTGAGGGATATCGATGGCGATCAAAGGGATATTGGCGGCCGCAATTTTGTCGGCCAAAATGGGCGCAACATGTTCATCGATCTGAAATTCAATGACCAGATTGACCTGCTCACGTACAAACGTATCGGCATTTTTCAATGCAGTTCCTGCGTCGTAACGGTTGTCCAAGACCATCAGGTCAACGCCGGAAGCCGCCGCCGACGATTTCAGGCTCGACGTCACCGCTTCGGAAAACGGCATCTCGGAACTTTGGCTGCCAAACCCGAATCGCATCTTCGAAGGCTGACTGACACTGCGGTAAAGACCGTCGCCCGATTGCGTTATGTATCCGCGGTGCACCAGGGTCTTCAAAATGCGATACACGCTTGTCTTTGAAAAATGCGTGCGCTGGTAGATTTTTTCGAGCGCCATGGGGGATTTTTCGGCCTGCAACAGCTCCATGATGTCGAGCGCTTTGGAAAGTATCGGAATCAGATAAAGGCGCTTGGTCGAGTTCTTGGCCACGCTATGTTCTCCAATCGCAATTGCCCATGCGGGAGTATAGCAGTTCCGGCGCTCCTTTGTTCTCTAATGAAACCTCACTCAGGCATATGTGGCCAAGATTCTAGCGTTCTTGGCACCGCGTTGCTGCGAAATCCGTTCAACGTAGCCGCCTTCATGCAAGGCGTGAAGAGGGTCTTCCGGAATGCCATGCTCTTTGCGCCACTGCCGCACGAGCGGGCGCACGTCTTCCCAGAAGGCAGAACGGAAACATTCTTCTGATTCCACCAATCTCGCATTCTGTTGCAGTTCCGCGAGCCGCTCTCTGTCGACGAGCGCAGCCCGCGCGTACAACTCCTGCGCCGCCGTTACCGTCTGTACCATCGCCTCCATCTTTCCTTTCATGTTGTGGCTTTGGTCGATCATGAAAGGAACGCCGGCCGCACTACCCTGCTCCCATTCGTCGTTTAGTATCTCGTGAAAGATCCTGAATACCTGATACGGATCGATCGACCCCAGTGTAAGGTCGTCATCGGCATAGCGCCGATCGTTGAAATGAAACCCGCCCAGCATCTTCAAATGCATCAACCAGGCCACGATCTGCTCGACATTCTGCGATTGATAGTGATGCCCGGTATCGACCAGAACGCGCGCCTGCGGGCCTGCTCCACGCGCAAGTTCCAGCGCCATACCCCAATCTGCGATATCGGTGTGATAAAAAGCCGGCTCGAACGGTTTGTACTCGATCAGCATTCTTTGTTCCGGCGCCAGGGCGCCATGCGCTTCACGCAGTGCCGATTGCATCCACACGATACGCTTGCGCATGTCTTGTGTACCCGGATAATTGGACCCATCTGCAACCCACAACGACACATCTCGCGATCCCAGATGCTTGCCGATCTCGACCGAAACTAACAGATGGTCCAATGCCTTCCGACGGACATGCTCGTCTGGATTGCAGATGGAGCCATACTTGTAATCCTGCGCCTGAAACAAATTTGGATTGATCGAGCCGGCCTGGATTCCATACTTGGCGACGAGCTTCTTGATCGCGGGAACATCCGCGACTCCGTTCGGCAAGTCCCACTCGACATGCAGGGCCATCGATGGGCTAATGCCTGTGAGTGCATGCACTTCAGCGGCATCGGCAAATTTTTCCTCCACGCAGGTTGCCGCAGACGCCTGCAGGAATTTGCCGAATCGCGTTCCAGTATTGGCAAATCCCCAGGATGGAATCTCAATCTCAAATCCATCCAACGCTCTCCAGACCCGGTCCTGCTTCTCCTGTGCCTGCATTTTTCTTGTCCTCTGCGTGGCCCGTTCTCAGACTTTCACTTTACGCCATTCATTCCAATGGAGAATTAATTTATTTACCAAGAGCAATGAGCATACCAAATTATGCCTTCTTTCGTAAAAAACATTCCATGTGTTTTTTTGTAAGGTGGAGTTGGGATCAGCGAATCATAGTTGTTTAACATAAACCACATCCATGACTCGTGCCTACTAAATCCGTTGACTGCTCGGCCAATATGATGCATAGATGGCAATCCGACGCCAGAAAAGTGCGCGGCTGCCTTGCCCACGGAATTTTGCAGAACGATTGTTACGGCATCAACAATGCCGAGTTACGACACACACAACCGCAGCTGTCCAGCATCAAGTGCATGGTTCTTGAGGGAAGCTCTGATTGAGTTGCTTCTTGCCCCCGGCGGCTCATGCCGTCCCGCTGATTTCATTGACCTGTCCCCGGACTGAAGGGCCGGGGTCTACCTGAAACTCGCCAGCATGGCTAAATCAGCGCCCCTAAGAATAGCGATGGCAGAGGTGCCGAATCGAGGGCGAGCCGTATGGACACCCTACACATCGCACTGATCGAGATTGCCAGCGACGCGC
>JAJZDO010000594.1 GCA_021805955.1 Acidobacteriota bacterium | reverse complement strand
TCAGCGCCGTCTTCGCCGTCTGTAGAGAGAATTTGTAGATCGCAGCGAGCCCTTCGTGGCGGTCTCCATACTCCCAGCGCTCCTCGGCTTTGTGGGTCAAGTGCTCGAACTCTTCCGAAATTGCTCTTTCCAGATCTTTGGCAGGTGGAGCTTTCTTTGTCTCCTCGATTCCCAATGCGGCAAAGCTGAGATGTTCCGATGCCCTCAGAAGCTCCGACGCCTGTCGCTTATGGCCGTTTTGTATTTCTTGCTGGGCCAATGCGACGAGCACACCCACCTCATGGGCGCTAGCTGGTTGCAGGAATTGTTGAAGAATCTCTACGCGGCCCAGGTGTTCGTAGGCGCGACGCATGTCTTTTTCTTCGTGATGCTTTTCGTCTTGAGATCCCGTTGCGTTTTTAGGAGATGGCATGGATGAATCCTTTCTTTGGGTGGTGCCGTGGGATGCACGAGATGGAGACGCGGCGCATGGACAGCTTGCGCGCCGCACCCAATTACTGGACTGGGCCGCCAGATGTTGGCTCGGACGGAACAGATTGCACAGCAGAGGGCGCGGATGGGGAAGAAACACTTTCGCCTGGCGGCGCCGCAGTTCCGTGATCTCCTACTGGGGCGGCGGTGGAGGAGGAGCACCGGCGCCGCCAGGAGGTGGGGGATGGGGTCCCATCGCTGGCGGAGGAGGAGCAATGCCACTCGCCGCCATATTTGGCGGCGCCAGCGAAACATAGCTCTGCGAGTTGATGGTGATTCGGTTTGCCGCTAAGATGGCCTGCCCATTCACCTCGGAACGGGAACCCGTCACTGCGATCCGCACTCCTTTGCGCGCAATTGAGGCGAGCTGTTGACCGAGGTCGGGTGGAACATCCACGACGTTTCCATTCTGCAGGTACAGACTGCTGACCTCGCCACCTGGACCGACGTCAAAGGCCAGAATCCGGGAAGATTGGGTGACGACCGGCGATTGCGTGGCAACCGGAACCGAGGTTGGCATCTGTGCCTGTCCAGCGGCGGGCTGAGAAGCTGGCGGAGCTACGACAGGCGAGGTCTGCGCGAGAGCTGACGCACTCAACGCCAGACCAACGGCGATGGTTAGGAGCAATGGACGAATGTTCATGGCGGTTACCTCTCACCCTTGATAAAAGCAACTGCCATACCATTCCGCGACAAAATAGATGGCTTTGATTTCAAATACCTTGCGAGTAGAGGAGAAATCCAGAGTTGAATCGTTGACCGCTATCCACTCACCAACCGTGTACGCTTAGCGGACATCTATACTCATCCGTAATCCCCGACTTCGCTCGGAAACGCACGAGACGCAGCAGATCCGCTGCATGGGGATTATGGAATTTGAGTTGCATGAACGCTATAGGAACTTAGAGGGACCAGCATGGAGGAGCATCGCCAAAGAACTCACATTGCAAAGCTTCTTTGGGGAAGTCTGCGATCGCGCATTCTTCTGCTTGCAATCATTACCTGCCTGTTCCTCGCGGGCGCGGCGTTCAGCTTCTTCGCGTTCCTTCGCAGCAGTCACGCCGCTGCGCTTTCAGCGGCGGAGAGTCATCTGGTCAATGTGGCTTCCAACCTCGCTCGCAACTATACCGAACACGCCGCCACCACGCTGTCTCTGCGCTCCGTCCGGCCGCTACCTCCACCGCCACCGCCACCACCGCCTTCTGATGGGAGTGCTCCGCGGCCCGGTCCACCCCCGCCTCCCCCACCTCCACCCGCGCCCGATCCGCTGGCCCAGCTTACGGCGCAGACCCTGCGGCAGGAACCTGGCATTGAAGGAGGGTTCTTCGCTGCCGCCTCCAAGACTTTGCTTGGGTATGCATTCCCCACGCATGAAGGACCCGGTCCCAGCAGGGTGATGCCTCTGCGCGAACGCCCTACGATTGAGGGCCTGGTGCATGATGCTGTCGCGACCGGTACCACCAGGACCTTCCGCTTTGAAGGGCCTCATGACGCCGTTCTCTTTGCGGCCGTGCCCATTTGGGAGCCGCGCGTTGGCGCACAAACCGCAAGCGCATCAGCCCAAGAGATTACCGGGGCGGTGTGGCTCATGGAGCGAATACCCGGCATCAACCGGGGACGCAACCGTCAACTTCTCTTCGGCAGTATTGGCTTCGGCGCCGCTGCGCTCATCACCGCGCTCCTGGCATTCTTCGTCACAACGGAAGTTCGCAGCGGCATGAACGTCGTTCTCGCGCGTTTGGGAACTCTCGAAAGCGGCTTGTCTGGAAACGCCGCCCAGCCAACGGCTCATCCTCCATTAGAGGAGTTCGACCGCGTGCTTCGCGGCATCGACGTGCTCGCGTTATCGCTGCACGAGAAGATTGAAAACGAGCGCGCCCTGGAGGCCCAGGTGCGCCACAAGGAGCGCCTCTCCGCGCTGGGACAATTCGCCGCCGGCATTGCACATGAGTTGCGCAATCCGCTGGCGACAATTCGCCTGCGGACACAGTTGACCCAGCGCGCAAATGGCGACGCTGCGACCCAGAAGAATGCGGCTGTGGTACTGGAAGAGATCACACGGCTCGACGCGATGATCGAACGTCTGCTGTATTTCTCACGGCCGATTCAACTCGCAATTCAGCCAACGGACTTGCGCGTCCTTTGCACCACGGTTTTGCAATCGTGGTCGGGCCGCTTAAACGAGGCGGAAGTTGAATCTGAATGTGCTGGCGCGGACCATCTGGAATGCCCAATTGATAGCCAGAAGTTCCGGCAGGTACTCGAAAATCTCATTTCAAACTCGTTAGAGGCTCTGCGGGAAAGTTCCAGCCAGCGAAAACAAATTACGATTCGTCTCTTCGCAGAGAATCATTTCGCTCAGATCCAGGTCGAAGACAATGGTCCGGGACTGTCTGCGGAAGCACAATCGAAGGCATTCAACCCATTTTTTACGACGAAAGACCGGGGAACGGGACTGGGACTATCGATCGCTTACGAAATTGTGAAAGCCCACGAAGGAGAACTTTGGCTGGAGAATCGCGCGGAAGGCGGCGCCATTACAACGGTGCGTTTGCCGCTCACACGGAACTGGAAGGACTTGGGGATAACAGATGAGCGATAAGATTCTGGTTGTAGACGAGGACGGCAATCTCCGGCGGAC
>JAJZDO010000743.1 GCA_021805955.1 Acidobacteriota bacterium | reverse complement strand
CTTATCCTTCAGAAAGCTCTCGGTGTCCTTGAGCTGCACTTGATCCTTGTTCTCAAAGGGAAGCGCCGTATTGGCCGCGATGAAGCGATGCGAGTGGACCATCCCGTTCACGTTGCCGGCGTCATTCGAAGGTGTCGGCGGCATGTGGCAATCCTCGCAATTCTGCGGTTTGGGCGGGTAATAGAACGACCTTGCTCCAAATCCGGAGACGCCGCTTGCCTGCCAATTGTCATAGTCGTCGAAGCCGCGAATCCAGCGATAGTGGTTGTCGGCCACGTCGAGGTGCACCTTATGGCAATTCCCGCAGTATTCCGCGGACTGGCTGCCCCTCATAAATGGCTTGAGAAACGTGCGCCGGTGAGGTTCGGGATTTTCTTCGATCAGATAATCGATCAGTTGATGCACGATCGGATTTTTGCTCGCCACCAGCCGTTGCAGTTGCGGATATTCCAGCACAAAATCGGCGTTGCCCATGGTACTTTTCTCCACGCGGATGGAGTGGCAGACCACGCAACCCATTCCCGCCTGCGAGGCCGGAATAAAGAGGTGATCTTTCACTGGCGCATTGAAGTTGCCGGGAAAGAACAGCGCCGCATCGTGGCAGCCCGCGCACACTTTGGAGGCTTGAACGCCGTCCACTTGCTGCATGTAGACAATGGACTGGCGATACCATTGATTGTTGAAGGACGAGAAGTGATGCGCCGAACTTTCCCATTGCCTGTAAATATCCGCGTGGCAGGTCTTGCAGGTCGCGGAGTCCAGGAAATAGTCCTTGGGCACAACTTTGCCGCTGTTGGTCTCGGCGTCGCTGGGGAAGAAAGGACTCTTCGGGCCTCCACCTTCGTCCGCTTGGTCGGCTGGCGCCATGCTGGGGTTGTGGATTGCATGGTCACGTTGCCAGGGAACGGTGCGCAACCACCAGGCCCCAGCGGCAATCGCGGCGACCAATACAAACGATGTGGTTACGCGCAGAAGAGCTTTGGCGCTGCCATGCTGCAGCCAGCCTCGGTTGCCAGCCCACACGTCGAGCAGAATCGCCACCGCCAGCATCGAGACCATTTCGTGGGTGAAGAGGATGGACCATTGCTGGCGGCGCGCGCCGGTAAAGACCAGAACTGCGCCGGCAATCCCTCCCAGCGTGAGCACGATCCATCCAGCCTGCTCCAGACGGCTTCTTCCCCGCAGCAGTTTTCCCATTCCAGGGATGACGCTGACGACAAACAAGCAGCCGGCAAAGATGTGCAGCACAACGACTGCTTCGTAAATCAGAGTTGCTGTGGGAAACGCATAGAGATAGACGGCGCTTGCGGCCAGCGCAACACACAAAGCTATGAGCAATCGCCTCAATTTTCAGTCTCCGCTTTCCAAACCATCCCCGGACTGGCGATCGCTGTTCTTCCGCTATTCCACCCGACGCGGCCAGTGTCTTTCTGTCGCTTATTTTGTTCCCGCGAATGAAGGGCCATGTATATCCCTCAGAACTGAAAGCGCCCGCTCAACTGAATCTCCCGGCCCGGAGTCATCGCCATGGTGATCGAGCCGAACTGCGGTGTATTGACAAAGCGGTTCGGCGAGCCAAGGTTGGTATGATTGAAGGCGTTAAAGAAATCGCCCCGAACCAGAAAAGCCATGTGCTTGTGAATCGGCATTGTCCTCTGTGCGGAAAGATCCATCGTCTGCATGCCTGGCCCGTAGACCGAATTGCGCCCAACGTCGCCGAAGGTATAAGGAGCCGGCGCTGCAAACGCAGCGGAGTTGATCCAGTGAGAGGAATTCCTGGTACCGTGCCCAAAGATCGGCTGTCCTGTCGCATTGGCGCGGATGGGATTCTGGCCGAGGATCGTGCCGGCATTGGCCGTATCGCCAAAAACCGAGATCGTGAATGGGTTCCCGGACATCACCCGCCACACAGTAGAGAACATCCAGTTCTCAGTCAAAACACGCGTCCAATGGGAACGCATATAGGCCGGAGTTTCATAGACAGCGCTCAAAACGAAATGCTGCCGCATGTCCTCGCCTGCTGGTCCTTTTTCGGCAGCGAGATCATTGTTGTTTTGCGGTATGACAGCCTCATGGTTAGGCGAACGAAAGTCCGGAGCGGTGTCCAGCTCCTTTGAGAAGGTGTAGTTGGCCAGCAGGCTGAGACCGTTGCTGTAGCGATGGCGAACATTGATGTAACCAGCGTCATACCAGCTTCGCGCCGTGTTTTCCAGCCGATAGATGGCGCTCACCGGAAAGGTGAGGCTGGCGATGGCGATGGGAGTGCCTTCAATATTGGACGGGATGGTCGTTCCCTTGGCAAAACTGATGTGCTGGAAGGGTCGGCGCGGCTCCACCGCGCCGGGTCCTGGCAACGCATTGTTGATCAGGACCGCCCGCATAAGATGCAATCCGTCGGCCCCGAGGTATCCGATTTCAACGCTGGTCGTGGTCCCCAGCGATTTCTCAATCGTTGCGTTCCATTGCTCGACGTACTGCGGTGACGGATGAAGACTGAATGAAGCGAAACTGACGACCGTCTTTCCCAGCACCGCCGGAGCAAAATTGAAGCCGGCAATGGCGGGATTCGGCGTATAGTTGCCGCCCTGGTTCGTCTCTGGAAACACCAGCGGCACGTTATGCCGCACGTCGCACCACGTCGTGTAGTCCACCGGCGTATCGAAGATGCCGTACGCGCCACGCACAATCATCCCCAGCCGAGGCAAGTTGTGTGCGATGCCAAAGCGGGGAGCGAAATCCAGGTCGTTGGCGTACGTTAGGCTTTTCGGATAATTCTGCTGGCCTCCGATGAAGGCAACTGGAGTGCCTGAAGAGATGTCGAGATTGCTGTTGGTATAGTGGGCGTCCCACAGCGGGCTGGTGTATTCATAGCGCAGGCCGTAGTTGAGGGTGGTATTCGCCGCGACGCGCCACTGGTCCTGCACATAGGCGTCGGCAAACCAACCGCGTAGGGACATGGCGGGAATGCCGGCCTGCCGCTGCCGGACCACGGGAAGGCCCAGTAAAAAGCTGGCCATTGCGGAACCGGTGCCGTCATTGGACGCGGTGCGCGATGTGTATCCCTTGGTGAACTGATAGAAGCCGCGGTTCTGGAAGAATCCCCACATCGGCCACAAAT
>JAJZDO010000948.1 GCA_021805955.1 Acidobacteriota bacterium | reverse complement strand
CATGATGGGTCGCGCCGTCACTCCGGTGAGACGAATCCTCAATTACGCCAGCGACCACTTCGCCCAGAACCTGCCCATCGTTTACGTGCTGACTGTTGTCAGTAAGAATGCTGCAGGCCAACTCGTGGTCAACGGTCTCTATATCGGGGATGACGCCGAGTGTTTCGAGCGGGCTGCCGAACTCAGCCTTCAGGTCAACTTCTTCATGATGGATCGTGAGATTCACAAGGCTGTGGTTTTCCTGGACCCGCACGAGTTCAAGACCACATGGCTTGGCAACAAAAGCGTGTACCGTACACGAATGGCGTTGGCGGATGGGGCCGAGCTCATCGTGCTTGCTCCCGGCGTGCATGCGTTCGGCGAAGACGCTGCCATCGATAAGCTCATCCGCAAATATGGCTACTGCGGCACACCCGCAACCCTCGAGGCTGTAAAGAATGATCCGGCCCTCGCCAGCAACCTCTCGGCTGCCGCGCATCTCATCCACGGCTCCAGCGAAGGTCGCTTCACCATTCGCTACTGCCCGGGTCATCTCGGACGCGCGGAGATCGAATCCGCACACTTCGCATACGGCGACCTGGTCGAATACACCACGAAATATGACCCCGCCAAACTCGCCGATGGCTGGAACATTGTCGACGGGGAGGAGATTTTTTTCATCTCGAATCCGGCGTTGGGACTTTGGGCGTATCAGGGCCGTTTCGCGCAGTGAGCGCAAGAGTCTTCACCCTCATGCCTTTGAGAATTTCCAAAAATCGGTAGGACACCACACGCGACAGTCCGGACAAAATGCGTCTGGCGCAATCATTTCCTCGCTGAACTTTCGTCAAGAACCGTGTGGAAGTAGAAGTGGAAGAACCGGTCTGAGTCCGAGCGCAGGCAGACGTTTGCATTGGGAGTCCCCGGTTCAACGCGCGTGTAGCCCTGATCGTCGATCCGTATGCGCATCGGCTGCGTGGGGCAAAGGCTGGGATCGACGACTTCGGCTACCGCCATGGCGTCAAACAGGGTAGGCGTCGGATTCCCGGTGGAAGCCGTCCATTGCTGATACAGAAGTGCCAAGGCATCCGTGGAAGGTGTGCCCTAGCTGAACAGTTTGGCTCGCATCACCTCATCCAGCTTGAGTTGCGTGGAGTCGAGCGGCATCACATATAGTGGAACGCCGGAGGCAAAGAGCTTTCTAGCGGCAGGAATGTCCATCAGAATGTTGTATTCCGGACTGGGACCGCGATTCGGTAGGTAGCCAAGATCGCCGTAGCCGCGGCGAATGGATCCGCCCATAATGACGACTCTCTTCAGCATGCGGAAGGTGGCTGGGTCTTTGTCTATGAGAGCGCCTACGTTGCTGAACGGGGCAATGGAGACGAGGGTGATCTGCCCAGGGTTTTTACCGATGGCATCGAGAACGAAGTCGATTGCGTTCGGCCAACCTTGTGCAGGTTCGGGGTACGCATCGGCCCAGCGGGCCTGAGTGAAACTCGAATGGGCTGTCGTCTTCAGACCGGCGGCAACCGGGATGTTACGGTGATTTGTTTGCGTAAGGAAGCGCTGCACAAGCCGTGCGCGCCGATCCGTGTCACCCCATGCTGTCGTCACGCCTAGCAGTTGCACACGGTTGCTCGAGAGCGCCAACGCCAACGCAAAAGCGTCGTCGATATCATCTCCAATGTCGGTATCCAGGATGATTTTCTGCGGGCCGATCATGGCGGGTGTGGCTGTCTGCGCAAATGCCCTGCCATGCGGGATGGCAAAAAAACATAGCAATATCAGAATTAGCGCGTAGTTCACCTTAGGTTGAAATTTCTTCATGGGACAGGCTCCTGCCGCATGTTACATCGCTTCTCGCGAAAAAATCGGCCTATGCATTTCTCGATCGTTCCGAAGAGATAAAAACTGGTTCAACGGCGCTCCGAAAGGGGAAACTCAACCTTGACCAGGTCTTTGCTGTCCCATCCCCAGAGGCGTACCAACCACGCTCGAACTGTGCAAGCCTGCAAGCTCGAATCGGCTATTTTTCACCCTGGCCGATGTTGTGCCAACGTGCATCGATTTCTTCCAATGTGCAGCCTTTGGTCTCCGGTACTAAACGATAGATGAAAATCCAGGCGACGATGGCAATCAGTCCATACAGCCAGAATGTCCAGGCGCGCCCCAGGCTATGCAGCAAGCTGAGAAACGTCAGCGCAACCAGGAGGTTTGAGCCCCAGTTGGTGACGGTAGCCACGCTCATTGCACGGCCGCGAATTTTCAGCGGATAGATCTCCGAAATCAAGAGCCAGAAAACCGGGCCCAGGCTAATGGCAAAACAAGCCACATAGACTGGCAGGCTAATCATCGCAACCCAGGCAACGATATTCGATAAGGTGGCGGAAAGGAATGCGAAGCCAAGTACTCCAAGACTCAGAATCATTCCGAAGACGCCATAGAGAAGGAGCGGGCGTCTTCCAACGCGATCGATCAGGCGCAGGGCAACAATGGTCAGCAACACCATGACAACCCCGACGCCTACTGTGGCCAAAATCGCTGCTGAGGCGGAGTGAAGTCCGGCGAACTGGAAAATGGTCGGCGCATAGTATAGGACTGTATTGATGCCAGTGAACTGCTGGAAAATTGCCAGCCCGATGCCAACAATCAGCGGTCGCCGCATCGAGACGTTCAGCAGTTCGCGCCAGCCGCCCTCCTGCAATTGCAGGTCAGCTTCTATCTCTGCCAGTTCCGTGCCCACGTCCGTCGTTTCGCGGATACGCTGCAGCACGCTCCGAGCTTGCACGTTCCGCGACTGGCTCATCAACCAACGTGGACTTTCCGGAACAAACAGCAATCCGATGACGAGAACTAGCGCGGGGATCGCCGCCAGGCCAAACATCCAGCGCCAGGCTCGTGCATCTGCCAGCCCATAGTCTGCCAGGTAAGAAACCACGATTCCGATGGTGATCATCAGTTGATTGAGTGACACCAGTTTGCCTCGTATTGCGGCCGGCGATACTTCAGAAATATAAAGCGGCGCCGTGAACGATGCAATTCCGATCGCGATGCCGACAACTACGCGGCCGATTGCGAGCCATGCGGGCGACGGAGCGAGTGCAGTGCCGATCGCACCAATAATAAACAGAATCCCG
>JAJZDO010000807.1 GCA_021805955.1 Acidobacteriota bacterium | reverse complement strand
GGTGCAGCTCGGCGGTGTCCTCTATAATCAGGATGCGTTCCTCCTCCGGGATCGCATCAGCCAGAACATTGAGAAGGGTCGTTTTGCCGGTTCCCGATCCCCCGGAGATCAACATGTTATCGCCGCGACGGACGGCATCGGCAAGGGCTCCCGCATGCTCCACCGTCAGCATTCCACGTTCGATCAAGTTTTTCATCGTAAAGTTCCGTGAAGTGAATCTGCGGATGGTCATTAGCGGCTGAGGATGAACAATGGGCGGAATGGTTGCCGCCATGCGACTGCCATCCGGCAGACGCAGATTCAGGATCGGCGAGTCGGCATCCAGCTTCTTGCCGAACTTGTTGGCGATCACCTCCAGGCTGGTAAGCAACGCTCCGTCGGCAAAACGTATTCCAGATAGTAGCTGGATCGCCCCGTTCTCTTCGATCCACACAGACGAATCAGGATTGACCATGATCTCGCTGACGGTCTCGGTTTCAAGCAAATGCTGGATCGGTTTCAGAAATGGCAGGATGATTGCAAAACTCACAGGCGCACCTTCTTTCGCCGGAAGCGTATCTGTTCCTGCTCGAACCACGTCATCCATACGGGCATGAAATCGAGCTTCAGGTAGCAGTACGTGGGAGGCAGCATGCCGATGCCATCGAAGGCCAGGACAACGGCCTGTGCTTTTTTGAGATGATTGAGGAAAATGTCCTCCTCGAACAGCGGCTCCTTATGTGTCTGATATTGTTTCGAGGCCGAGACAGAGCCTTTGCTTGAAGATGTCCGGCCACTCAGCAGGCCGACATTCGCATTGCTGCTGGACTCGGAAACGGTGTAAGTGATGCGCGTCTTGTCGGCTTTGCCGCACAGCTCTGACGCATATCGCGCGGTGTCCGGGTCGGCGGTCGAGAGGAAGATTTTGGTGCGAAACGCTTGCAGCAGGGTCTTGACACCCTCGCTGGGCAATGCTTCCTTCAGACTGGAGATGCTCTGTGTGGCAACTATGGGAATGCACTTCGGCTGCCGGGAGAGAGATAGAAAACGCTCATCGCCGGTGGGGTTGTCTCCGCCCACGGTGGCGAAGTTCTGATACTCATCGCAGATGAAAACGGTGGGGCGGAATTCTTGGTCTGATTCGTCATCCATCTCAGGAATGCGCAGCATGACGGCCCGCTGATAATCCACTTTCATCATGGTGCCGATAATCTTGGACAGTGCCGGGTTCAGAGCCGTGGGAAAGTTGAGACCCACGATTTTTCCCGATTCGATCAGTTGATCGAACGGCGGCAGTACCTGACCGTGCGGATCGGCCTTCGACGGTTTGCCTTCATAGAGTTCCTTCGGTGGGCAGAAGACACGGCGCACCTTGGCGTCCGTCTCGAACAACGAGAGAAAGATGGTGACGCCCTGAATGATGGCGCTCTTGGTCTCATCTCGGAAGAACTTCCAGTGCTCCCAATACCAATAGTGGGCGCTCTCCCAACTGCCGCGCAGTTCCGGGTCGCCAGCCTTGCGTCTATATAAGGATGCCGCGATGGCCGTTTTCTGGACAATGGCAGTTTCCAACTCTTCCGACCAGAGGGCCATGTACTGGCCGAGCTTTGCACTCCAGGCAAAGCCGAACGAAGCAAGTTCCGGTTCATGCTTCAGATATTCGGCCTTCGCTATGCCGACGAACGAGACCTCTGTGAAGCGGCGACCGATGTCCGTGAGCATCTGTTCCAGCGTTCCGGCGCTGATGACGGTGCGAAAGATGTCGAGCATCGTCACATACCCGTCGCGGACACGATGCAGCAGGATCACCCACCGGACGAGGTCCGTGTAGGACTGCTGCCAGAAGGGTTCCTTTCCCTTTCCCCAGATAGCTGTGATGATAGAGGCGATATTGAATGCCTGGGCATAGGCGTCCGCATCGCTGTTCAGCGGGTTATAGCGCATGTTCCCGTGGAGTGAGACTTCGACGTAATCCTGTTTGCGCCCGCAGGATTTCAGAATCCTTCGCACCCGACGGCAGAGGTCGCCTTTCACTTCGAGCACGATGCCGGACAGTTTCCGTGCGGGATCGTTGGCCATATATGCGAAGAGCTGTCGCATGGCTGGCAGGATGATGGCCTTGGTTTTGCCGGAACCAGTCGCGCCGACTACACAGATCCCGGTGAACAGACCTTCCTCCGGGATCGATAGCCAGCGCGGGGCCGGAGACGGGGTCGGCTTCAACTGCCGATGCAGTTCCCCCACAATCAGGAACAGGTCCTCCCGCAGCAGCGGCTCGGGATACGGTGGCAGCAGCCCGGCGATCGTTTCGAGTTTCGGGAGATACAGGTGGACGTATGCCAGCGAGAACAGAATGGAGAAAACAAGGAACGGCGTGCTGTACAGAAACACATCGTAGCTCCACACCAGTCCGTTATAAATTTGGGGCCGCTCCAGCGCGATCAATCGCAGCAACGGGTCGGCATCCTGGACTGGATAGAGGCTTTCGAGGACGATGCCGCTGGCGGCGCTCAGTCCTAGCGAGAGCGCCAGTCGGTACTCGATCAGCGGTCGCAGGATGGATTGCACACTCTGGATCATTTGCATACGCGGGTTCCTTTCTTATGCGCGTGTCACTGGAGCCGTATCAGATTTCGATCCGGCAATCGGCATGGATTTATCTGGAGACAGTACCGATGCAGCGACGCTGGCAGGTCGCGCGATATTGGCTGCAACGGATGCTTTGTACTTCTGGAAGTCTTCTTCCTGTGCCAGCGCAAAGCGCAGCAGTTCATTGATAATGTACTTGCGTTCATTGTCCGACCACGTCGCCATCAGCTCGATGTCTTGCGAAATACTGTCCTCGATGTTGGTCTTGAGCAGCACGAGGTTGACCTTGCTGGCTCCGTGTTCGATCTTGAGTTTGCTCATCGGTGGTTTCCTTTCTCGCCGCAATCGCGGCCTGTGTCGGTACTGATCTCGGTCCTATTCAGGTACCGCTTAAGGTCCAAACTCTGTACCTCATCCGGTCTCAATTGGGTACGCGATCTGGACTGGTTTTGGTACTCCGTCCGTACCGGCACGGTACGGATTCGGTACCCAGCTTCTCTGTCCTTGTTCCGGTATGTCTTTTGGTTGCAAGCATTTGGTCGCTCCTTCATT
>JAJZDO010000209.1 GCA_021805955.1 Acidobacteriota bacterium | reverse complement strand
AAGAACTTCTTCCAGATTGCCGGAACGCTCGCCAGCCTGCAATGAGGTCGTGTAGATGACCGGAAATCCTCCTTGAGACTCGAAGGCAGCCGAGAGGGATTGCCCAGTGCGAACCCGAACGGCGACGTCTTCCAACTGCGCGCGAAGTGTCGGAGCTTTTTGCCGTTTCGCCAGCAGTTCCACGGAAGACAGAATGGGCAAGCCAGCGCGGATCAGCGTAAGAAATTGCTGATTGAAGATCAAAAACGGCTCCAGCTTGACGCGCTTGCCAGCGCCCGCCTTGCCGGCAAGTCCCTTCGGTTTGACCCAGTAGACGTAATGACCCGACTGAGCGAAGCGCTGACGCAGTTCTTCGGCGGAGTTTGCCAGGTGGACATTCTCCTGCACGTGGCCTCGTTCATCCGCAGTTTTGACGATATATTCCAAGCGACCTTATTCCTTTGCCGATGCGGGAACAGCCGCGATCGGGGCTTGATTCATCACGTGCATCTGACCCCAAGATACCAGTCTTGCAATGCGTCCGTCTGGCCCGACGGCGAATGGCAGACTAATTGCATTCCAGCTTCCATGGTCCAGCGGCTGCCAGGTGTTGCCGTTGTCTCGTGAGATGTCGCTGCCGGTCGGTCCGGCTGCAATCCAGGTCGCATCCGTCGGATTCCACGCTACGGTGGAGCGATAGCCCGCCGGCGGATGGAAGGCGACATGCCAGTGGATGCCATCCGCGGTAAACGCAGCGGTGGTCGTCCCATTTCGCGGCTGGGCATAGTCTCCGCCAACCGCCAGTCCGTAGGTGTCGTCGTGGAATGCAACAGCAAAAATACCGGCCGACTCCTTCGCGCCAAGCGGCAAGGGCTGTGCGTGAATGCATCCGTTCTCAGTGGAGTCTCCATTGGTTGCTGCGATCAACTTCAGCGGCGTCAATTCGAATCCGTAGAGCCATCCTCCGCTGACGCCAAACCATATCTGACGGTTGCCGCCGGTTCCCCGCGAAGAGTTTGTATCCTGAATGGGAACGATGGCCAGAGACTGATTGCTGGCGGCAAAGGCTCCCTGCTTCGGCTCCATGGTGCGCAGACAGGCGTTATTTTGGCGTGTCCACTGACTTCCGCCATCGTAGGTGACAAACATGGTGAAGCTGCCGCGAATGGGGTCGCCGAGGATCACGCCAAAACGCGTGCCGTCAAATTGCAGACCATCCCAAAACCCGTCCGCATCCGGGTTCGTGAGCACAAGACTCCAGGTGCGGCAGCCATCATGCGTGGAATAGAGGCGCGATTCGGTGCCGGGGCCGCTCGACATCACCATTGCGTGGTCGCCATCCCAGGCCCATACGCTGCGAAAATCCAGCTTCTCCGCGCCTGCGGGCACACTGCATGATCGCCAGCTCTGGCCGCCGTCCAAGGTGCGAAGTACGGTGCCGTCGGCGCCGCTTGCCCAGGCGATGTTTGCGCTCACGGCATGAATTCCTCGCAGACTGGCCGTGGTTGCACTTCTTTCGATCTGCCATTGGGCATGGGCCTGCTGGGTTGCGCTGAAAAATCCAGCCAGCGCAAGTACGCACACGACTCTTAGCAAACGTTGTGACTGCAAACCATCACTCCAGAAAAATTCGACATTGCGCTCAAATGGAATTATCGTCACCGTGCTGCTCAAAAAGGATATGAGTCATTCTGAGCGCAGCGAAGAATCCATGGAGCGATGGCAGAGTCCAATACGCGGATATTGTCTGGATTCTTCACTCAGCTGTGCTCCGTTCAGAATGACGCACTCCTAACAAATACACGCAAAAAAACTCCGCCCCCTCGCTAAATCGGAGCCATTCCCTTGACCACCGCAACTCCGGCAGGTGGCTGGAAAGAGAACGTGTCCGCAGCGAGTGGCGGATTGGGCAACTCATCGGAGAGTTGGAACTCCGTGGTCGCGCCATCGGTTTCTCTCCATCGGATGGCTTCAATCCTGCCATCGGAGGCGACCGTCAGCACGACTACCGCGACTCTTTGCTCCATGTCTTTGGGAACACCATGCAACTGATAGTCCGTGCCCTTTTGCGTGAGCGTCAGATCCGACAGTTCTTTTTCTATGCGTGTATGGCCTAACAAGAAGCGTAACGGCGAACGAAAATCTTCCAACTGCTTTGCCGGGTAGCGCTCCGCCTGCGCATCTCCCGGCGTATAGGAGTAGCCGTATTTCCGATCGATGACGAAAACCTTGCCCGCCGGAATGCTGTAATTCCAGCGCATGCGGCCCGGCTTTTCCAGCAGCAAAGTCCCACTCTCGGTCCGCTTCATTCCCATGCCCTGATAGGTCTCTGTGAATTGGACACTGAGAGAGTGAAGGCGGTTATAGTGCTGGTCCACACGCCTGGCGATTTCCGGCAGAGTGGATGCTGTGGTAGCCGCCGGCGAAGAGTTCGCGCACCACGCTACCCCTGCTCCCGCCGAACCGATGCACAACACTGGCAGCAGGATCGTGACCAGCCAAAATGTGGATCGCGTCATAAAAATCTTAAACTGAGTCATTCTGAACCCTTCGACTTCGCTCAGGGCAGGTCCTGCGTAGCGGAGTGAAGAATCCAGACAATATTCGCATTGAATGCACCACCCTCACACTCTGGATTCTTCGCTGCGCTCAGAATGACGACCCGATGGATGACTGATCTGAATTTACGAAATAGGCTGGGTGCAATTGGTGCCGCCGGCTGGGTCTGCCTTCACTTCGCCCGTCTGGTCCATGCAGAACCCACGATGCCCGGTCTTGCCCACCGACTGCGGGACGGCGGTCACCTCAAACGAGGTATAGACATCCTGATTGTTGACGTTCACCTTGGTACAGTTGGTGATGGCAAACAGGTATCCGCTCTTGTAGCCGCCGGCCAGATCCTGCGGGATCAACTGCGCTGCCTGGGCGCTGGGCGCTCCGGACTTGGGGTCACCGCCCAACTGCGCCAGATTGCAGGCAAACCCGTTGGCGGGATAATCGGTCTCGTACTGGATTTCCGCGCTGTTCAATGTGCGCAATTCTTCCATGGCCGCCGTCTCATTTGCCTGGCTGCGCATGTTCATATAGTTCGGAATCGCGACAGCCATGAGGATCAAAATGACCGACATGACGATCAGCAACT
>JAJZDO010000122.1 GCA_021805955.1 Acidobacteriota bacterium | reverse complement strand
CTTGGCTCCATCCTCCTCGTTTACCGTACCGGAGATGCGGACGCATATGGCTGCGCGGATACCCTCGCCACAACACGACCCTAGATCGTAAACAGGCTCTTAGAGCATTTCTCCTGATACTGTGGTGTGGCGAGATCGTCGCTGTGTGGCCATTCTTTGGGGAACGGCCACGCTGAGTTCATATTTCCACTCCACACCTTCAGGAGAAATGCTCTACTTGCCCGAAGCCTTCACCGCGCGCAACACGGCGCTGGCACCCGCTGGCAAGTTCACCGTCGCCACGGTTTTTCCATCCTGCTGCGCCACCGGAACGGCTTTTCCCGTGATCGCATCGGTGACGGTGTATGCCCCCTGAAAGCTGACGGCCGCGGTCTCTGCGTCACCCCAGTTCGTCAGGACCGCAGCAGCGCCATCGGGAAGAAGCAGGCCGCGAAACAGTATTGTTCGCGGACCCCTCTGCATCGTCACCTGCTGCGTGGAGACGGCAGCCGTGGCGGGCTGCACGATCCACTGCTGCACCACGGGGTCCAACCTTCTGGCATAGGCCAGCGAGACAGCGGACTCGAAGTAGTACACCTGCCCTTTGCCGAATGCGTGTCGAACTTCAAACGGCTTGCCGCTCCGGGTCCGCAGAACGACATCCGCTCCCTGCACCTGCAGGGGAAGTTTCCATAGCTCGCCGCCCTGCTCATTCTGGTCGGTCACGGAATAAGGATTCTGCGGCTGGACCGGGTAAATGTCCGACGCCTGCACCCCAAACGCATCGGTCAGATCGCCTGGGATCGTGGGACGAATTTCACCCGTGCCGTTTTTCCACGCGGTCAGCCCGTCTGCCCACAGCGTCCCCCCCTCGCTCACATAGGCCTTCAATGCTGCAATGGCCTGGTCGTCCATCGCGTAGGAATACGGAACATACAAAACTGGGAACTTCTGCAAGGCTCCGCTCTTCAATTGATCGAGGTCGACAAATTGCGTGGCCACATGCGCCCGGTGCAACGCCAGATAGCAGCCCAGCAGCGATTCCGTCACCTCGCCCTCGCGATGCTGCGTGCGGCCATCCAGGTCGATCAGAATTTCCGACTCGCGGTTATACAGGATGGCGACCTTGGCTGGCTGCGGACGCGCTTTCGCAAGCCACGCATTGTGCTGCAGCGTGTCGGCGATGGACTTGACTGCGGGGACCCGGTTCGACGGCGTTCCATCCAGGCTAACCAGTCCCCACTCCCCTGCTTCCGTTCCACCGACTCGCGGGTCCCACAGCCAGAAGATGACGGCCCGGCTGCCCGCGCCATAGGAATCCCACATCCAGCGCGACAGGTCGCCGGGCGTTGTGTATAAGGGAAATCTGCCGGTAAAAATTGTAGGCCCGCTCTGCAGTTCCGTTACCCAGAATGGCTTGCGTGGGGCCGCTTCGCTGGCATCCGCAATCAGATCGAGCCGGTACGCATACAGCTCTCCGTAGTCGCTCTCCGGCGTAGTACCCGGAAACGCCCAGGCGGCATGCATGGAAACGCCGAGTATGTCCGGGACCCTTTTTTCCTTCCAGACATCCTGGCCCACAGCGTCCCCGGTCGGGCTGGTCACGTTGAAGTGCGTGGGATGATTCGGATCGATGGCCTGCACCTGTTGCCGCACCCAGATCAACTGGTCGATGAGGTTGTCGACGTTGAAGTTCTTCCAGTCGATCAGCGCGTGATAGTCCGTCCAATAAAGTTTCTGTTGGTCGTCGGTGATTGTCGCGTCGGAGAATTTTTTCAATGGCCGAAACCAGCTCCGGTTCAACGCATCCAGGGTTCCATACTTGGTCTGCAGCCAATCTCCGAAGGCGAGGAAAGTCGCCGGCTCCGTGTCGTATTTGGTGGGCTCATTCATCAGCAGCCAGACGCCCTGCGCCGGACTGTTCTTATATCGCCCCACAACTTTTTTCAAATACACAGCCGCCGCCGCGCGGTTGGCCGGATCATTCAGGTTCACGCGATTGTGGTAGAAGGGTGTCTTGTGCGCCCATCCCGGAGGGTCTTCGGGGCACAATGTGGCCGCGATTTGAATGCCGTTCCTGGCGGCCGCATCGTAAATCCAATCGTAGCCCTCAAAGTTCCACACACCTTGCACGCGTTCCACATCGTCCCAAATGACGAAGATGCGGACCAGCGTTATCCCGGTCGCGTGCATCAGTGCAAACTGCTTGTCTACGGAAGCTTTTGTGTCGGTCCGGTTGAGGAAAAACTCCGTTCCGATCCGAAGCTGGCCATCGATCTGCGCCAGTTTGGCTTGCCGCGCCGCACCGCCAGAGGCGGCGTTCTGGGAGTATGCTGCGATATTGACAAACAAGATTGCAAAGATTTGGCAGATGAGGAATTGCATCGCCACGCGCCGCGATATCATGGGAATTATCCTTTCAAGCACTGCGCCGTATTGTAGCAACAGGCCGGAAGTATCGGGCAGCACAGCGCCGAGTATCCAGAGGGACTGCTGTTCGCGTGGACCTTGTACCTTTGTTTCCAGCCGATGCTTTGCACGTACCGCTATAACAAGGACCGTGCGGTCGCCGATGAATTATTGCAACAGCAGTCCAGGAGCTGTTTCGGATGTTCAGGTTTATGTTGCTTGCCGCGTTGGCTGCGTCCCTTGCGGCCAGTATTTTCCAGGTGAAGACCCCGGCCGGAATCGACTTCATCCACCAGAACTCCCCAACACCGAACAAGTATCTCATCGAAACTATGGGAGGCGGAGTTGCGCTGCTGGACTACAACAACGATGGATTGCTCGATATTTTTCTAGTCAATAGCGGATATCTCGCGCCGGCGATGCCGACACCCAATAACTTCAGGCGCAATCAGCCGAAATACTGGAACCGGCTCTATCGACAGAATCGGGATGGCACGTTTACCGACGTGACGGAAGCCGCCGGCCTGGCCGATGCGGGCAACGGCAATTATGGGATGGGCGTGGCGGTCGGCGACTATGACAACGATGGCTATCCCGACATCTATGTAACCAACTACGGAAAAAACATTCTCTACCATAACAACGGCAATGGGACCTTTACCGATGTTACAAAGAAGGCCGGTGTGGCCGCTGGCGGATGGTCCGCGTCGGCAGGATTTTTCGACTACGACAAC
>JAJZDO010000645.1 GCA_021805955.1 Acidobacteriota bacterium | reverse complement strand
GGAAATTGGTCAGCCGAGAAATTGATATTGAAATTTTGTCGCGCTGACGTGCGCTACCCCTTGGCCGTAGTCGGCGTGACCGGCACCGATCAGTGCTTCCACGTAAGGCTGGATGGGCACTATGTGCGGACGAAAGGCGAGGCGGGGACCGATCAGGCCGCTGTCCAGCGAGGTGGCCCCCGATCCCAGAATGGTTCCGCGAGCGTCTACCCCGGAGCTGAAGACCCAGAAGTGGCCTTTATCCAGGTAGCCGCCGAACGTCGGCCCGTAGATCCAGTTCGTGTTCGGTACATTGAGTTTGGCAGCGCCGAATTCTCCGTAAACGCCAACCTGGGCGGCTGCTGTAAGAGCGGCAAATATGACCACAAGCAAGCATCCGATTCGTTGCGGCTTCATTCTTATAGCAACCTCTGCTTTCCTGTATTGAACCAAAGCTTCAGGCTGGGAACGCGGCACCCTAGCGCCGCTTGCGGTCTTTTTTTGCAGATTGACTGCGCCGCTTTTTACTTGGATGCGAACCCGAATGACTGGTCGCCTTGCGGCTGGATGGATTTTTTCTGCCGTCGGTCGAAATCTCTTCGACGAGAGCAAACTGCAACTTGTTTTCCACTGCATCGATGCGGTCCAAAATGACATGCACCGCATCCCCAACGGAAATTCGGTGGCCACTGCTGCCGCCGAGGAGCTGGCGACTGTTCTCATTGAAGCCGTAGCGGTCCGCCTGCAGAGTTGCCAGGGGTACCAGGCCCTCCACGAACAGGTCATCGAGCTCGACGAAAAGTCCGAACTTGGTGACGTTAAGAATGATGCCGGAGAATTCCTCGCCGATGCGGTCCTGCATGAAACGGATTTTCTTCCACTCGATCAGTTCCCGTTCCGCGTCAGCCGCCCGTCGCTCGCACTGGCTGACCTCTTGCGCAATGGCTGCCAGTTCCTGTTCCTCGACAGGCGGGTGGATGACGGATGTCTCCTGGCTCTGAATCTTTTGTCGTGTTCGACTCACAGACGATGAATTTTTCTGCGCCTCCCTGCTATGCGGAATTTCTCTGTATCCTCCGACGCCCACTGCCAGCAGAGATTTTGCGATGCGATGCACGATCAGGTCGGCATAGCGGCGAATCGGCGAAGTGAAATGGGTATAGCAGGACGTGGCAAGCGCAAAGTGGCCTTCATTCTTTTCGCTGTAGAGGGCCTGCTTCAGCGAGCGCAGCATCAGGTACGTGAGAATGCGCTCTTCGGGTTTGCCGGCCAATCGCTCGGTCAGCTTCTGGTACATTTGCGGCGTCACCAGGATGTCTTCCGGAATTTCCCGCATATGCTTTTCGCCGCCGCCCTTGCGCATGCGATCCCGGCGATCTCCGCGCAATTCCACGCGCTTGACAGGCAGCGCGCCAATTCCGAGCGAGTACCCGAAATGCGCGGCGATCTCCTCAAAATTTGCGACCCGCTTGGCGTCCGGTTTTTCGTGGATGCGATAGATGCTGGGCACGCCGAGCGATTCGATCCAGTTGGCGACACATTCGTTGGCCGCCAGCATGAACTCTTCAATCAGGCGATTGGCCCAGGTGCGGTCGGAGCGAACGATGCCGCGCATCCGACCCTGGTCGTCAAATTCAATGACCGGCTCGGGAAGGTCGAAGTCGATCGAGCCGCGCTGCTCGCGACGGGCATTCATCAGCTGCGCTACTGCAAGCATGCGCTCAAACTCCGGCACCAGGGGCGCAAATTGTTCCCGCGCTGCCGGATCGCCCTCCAGAATGTTGTGGACCTGCGTATACGTCATGCGACGGGCGGAGCGAATCACGCCTTCACAAACTTCAGAAGCGAGAACGGTCCCATCGGGTCCGAGTTGCATGATGCAGGAAAGCACCAGCCGCTCTTCACCGGGACGCAGACTGCACACGTCCGTCGACAGCTCCATAGGCAGCATCGGGATGGCGCGATCGGGAAAGTACACGGAGTTGCCGCGCAGACGCGCTTCCAGATCGAGCGCTGTACCTGGGCGAACATAGTGGGACACGTCGGCGATGTGTACCTGTAGCTCGTAACCGCCATCTTGCAAAGGGCGAACCAGAACAGCGTCGTCGAAATCTTTGGCTGTCTCGCCGTCGATGGTAACGATGGGCAGATCGCGGAAATCGCGTCGGAAGCCGCTGATTTGTTCCGCGCTTTTTACTTCCTTCGCGGGTGGGACGGCGACAGCGCGAGCCTCCTCCAGCGCGCGAGCTGGAAAGATATGAGGCAAATAGTGCTTGCGAATGAGAATTTCCACGTCGACGCCAAAAGCGTCCCGATCTCCAAGGATTTCAATCACCCGGCCGCGCGCCGGTCGTGTCGCCGTGGGCCAGTCCGTGATGGCAACATCGACCACGAGACCTTCGAGGTTGTCATAATTCTCGTGTTGTTCCGCTGCCTCCGCGCCTAAAACTCGATCGAGAGTTTCGACATGCTCCGGAATTTCCGCGCCAAACGGGACTAGGATTGCTTCGCTGATGCGGGCGTTCAGCGGAGTCACGAAGTTGCCTCCCATCCGCTCCCCCCGCTGCAAGCGACCCGCATTCGCATAATGAAAAATGCCCACCACGGTCGGATTGTGTCGCTCTAGAACCCGCAAAATGCGCCCGGAGCGGCGGCCATCTCCCTTCGGAGGCGCTAGTTCTACCAGCACCAGGTCGCCCTGCATGGCGCTTTCCAGGCTGTCGGGAGGGATAAAAATATCTTCTTCGCCGATTTTTTCGCGGGTCTCCGGCCGCACAAAGCCATAGCCATCCCGATGCAGATCGAGACGTCCGCTGACCCAGTTGTTGCGCTTGCGCGCTGCGGCGGCCACGGCCCAGAATTCGCGGTCGAGCTTCACCAGTTGACCGCTGGCTGTCAGGCGGTCGAGCTGTTCCAGCAGCAGTCGACGCTCGCGCCCACCGCCCAGTCCCAGCTCCCGCACCAGCTGTTTATAACCGCCGCACAGTCCTGTCGAGTTACTCAATTTTACTGGTAGTAACGCAGAATAGGGAATCAATCCTAGTAGAATTTGCATTCCTTCGGATGCGGGGTAGCATCATGGTCAATGCTTTCCGATTCCATTCCGGGACCAACCCGCTGAAAATTCAGAGGCTACACGCATG
>JAJZDO010001103.1 GCA_021805955.1 Acidobacteriota bacterium | reverse complement strand
CCGCAAAACACTTCCTGCTGGCGTACATATCGAACCGTTTTACGATCAGTCGACGCTTATTCGCGATTCCATTACCAGCGTGCGGGATGCGATTCTCATCGGACTGATCCTGGCCTCGATTATTCTGGTTCTTTTTCTGCGTGACTGGGGCTCATCCATTGTGGCCGGTCTCGTGATCCCCACGACGATATTAATTACGATTGTTTTTTTGAGCATCTCCGGTGAAGGCTTCAATCTGATGACGCTGGGCGGTCTGGCCGCTGCCGTCGGCCTTGTCATCGATGATGCCATTGTCGTGGTTGAAAACATCGTGATGCACATCGATGCAGGCCAGCGCCGCGTGGATGCCGTACGCAGCGCACTTGGAGAAATTACCGTCCCACTGGTATTTTCCACCATCACCCCAATTGTCGTTTTCCTGCCGCTGATCAGTGTCACCCAGGTGACAGGCGTCTTCTTTCGTGCGCTAGCCATCACCATGTCCGTTTCTCTGCTCACCTCGCTGGCCCTCGCGCTCACCTGGACACCCAGCCTTAGCCTGCTGTTCATCGGCAAACACCGCAAGCGCCTGTCCGGTGCGGCGGAGAGTGAGACCGCCGAAGCGGAAACAGTCGAAACTCGCGGCGCAGAAACGGACGACTTGGAAAAGGCTACCACCCTTCACATCCTGGAACACGAAGACGAAATGCAGACGCCATGGATGCGAAAAGTCCTCGACTACTATGCCAGGTTGATTACATCTGCGCTGCATCATCCCGCGCGCCTTGCCGCAGTTTGTCTGCTGGTGATTGTCGGTGGCGGACTGGCCTATCGGGGGCTGGGATCGAACCTGCTTCCTTCCATGGATGAAGGCGGATTTATCCTTGATTACCTGATGCCTGCCGGCTCCTCTCTGAATGAAACGAACCGCGTTCTGCTGGAGGTAGAAAAAGTCCTGCATGAGAATCCCAACGTGGAGAGTACTTCGCGTAGAACTGGATTACAGCTTGGTCTGGCTGCTGTAACGGAAGCGAATACTGGAGACTTTACCGTCAAGCTGAAGAGCGATCACAAAGATAGTACGGAAGATGTGATGGCAGATGTGCGGGCGAAGGTGAATGCGATCGCGCCACAACTGGGTATTGAAGTGGCGCAGATGCTTCAGGACAATATCAACGACCTGTCGAACGCGCCGGAACCAATCCAGATTCGTCTCTTTTCCCCTGACATTGACCTTCTGCATCAACTGGCCCCACAGGTTGCCGATGCGATCGAGAAAGTCTCTGGAGTAGTCGATGTGGAGGATGGGGTTGAGAACGGATTGAGCAGCCCAGCCACCAATTTCAACGTCCGTCTGGCTGTGGCCGCGGAACTGGGCTTCACGCCGGAGGAGGTTGCGACCGATGCGCACGCAATTATCGAAGGCGTGCCGACCGACCAGCCCCTGATCCGCAACGGGCGTCCCTACACCATCCGTGTGCGCATGGCGTCACCCTATCGCGCTTCTCTGGAGACAATCTCCAACACCCTGTTGATCAGCGCTACCGGCAATACGGCAACGCTCGGTTCGCTTACGGAGATTACGCAATTGCCGCCGCAGAGTGAGATCTTTCGCGAGAACCTACAGCGTGATGTCACCGTGACCGGCAGCATTGAAGGTTCAGATTTGGGCGGCACGATGACGAAGATTCAAAAGGCGGTCGCCGACCTCCATTTGCCTCCAAGCGTGCGCGTGGTCTACGGCGGAACATATCAACAGCAACAACAGTCCTTCAATGAGCTGTTACGGGTATTGCTATTGGCCACAGCGCTGGTATTTGGCGTACTACTGACTGAATTTCGCGGATTTGCTGCACCCATTGCAATTCTTACTTCCTCGGTTCTCTCTGTGGCTGGCGTCGTTGTGGCGCTGCTGATCACGCAGGTCACTTTCAACGTCGCCTCGTTCATGGGCCTGATTATGGTGATCGGGATCGTCGCCAAGAACGGCATCCTGCTGCTCGATGCCGACCAGAAATTTCGCGCGCTCGGCTATCCGGCGGAACGCGCGATCATCGAGTCGGGCCGTCGCCGCCTGCGACCCATCCTGATGACCGCCATGGCCGCAGTGACAGGAATGCTGCCACTCGCTTTCGGCATCGGAGCCGGCTCGCAGATGCTGCAGCCGCTGGCGATCGCTGTAATCGGCGGAGTAGTCATCTCCATGGCGCTTTCGCTGGTGGTGACGCCCGTCATTTATTACTGGATGACCCGCAGACAAAGCACCGGAGAACTCGCCTAATCCTATATTATTTGTGCTTTGCTCATGTGCTCGATATGACAGTCACTATGAGCGTGTCGGGCATAAGGGTTTGAGATTTTGTAACCAACATAGAATCAACAACATATCAAACATAGTAGATTTTGTATGTTGTTGATTTTAAGGGGCCTGAAATCTATGTCCGACAGACTCCCAGAGTGCGCCACAACGTTGTTCAGCTCGATTGCGACCTTACGATTTGCGAAGACATTTCCAATCGCAGGTTTGCCATCTTCACTATTTGTAAAACAACGCCAATGCAAGAATCAGCACTAAGAGCATCCCGATCAGGGCGTTATAAAGGTTCAGGTAGCCGGATTGCAGCTTGCTGACTGTTTCAGCGACCCTGCGCGTAGCTTTTACCAACGGCGAGAAGAGGTACGGGCCAAAGATGGGCGCCACTTCCTGATTGAAGATGAGCCTCTTTACGAAATACGGTCCGTGGTCATACTCGCGCTCCAGATTGTGCGTCGGGCCATAGATGAATCCATAGAATGTGCGCAGCGCGTTGGAAAATGCCAGGGATGTGGTGGCAATCTCTCGCGCATCTTCCCGGCGTCCGCCGGACCAAACTGGCACGCGGCGAACATGAAACGCCCTTCGGCTCAGCAGGAATAAGCCAATCGGAATGAGCGCCAGCAGAGGACACACCACCAGCATTTTTGTCGGCGAGATAAAGGCAAATTTGTTGCTGAGCGGGACGAGCAACCATCCGTCCCGCATTTGTGCCGCTGCATTGACACCGAAGATGGCCTGACTCGCTGGCCCCAACGCATGCAACCACCACGGCATCCCCACGGCGAGGGCGAGCACAGCAGACCCAAGAATAAAGATCATTGCTGTT
>JAJZDO010000027.1 GCA_021805955.1 Acidobacteriota bacterium | reverse complement strand
ATCCCTTCAACGGCCCGGTGCCCTCAAACGTTCCCGAGCCCGCAACCCTGGCCTTGTTGGGCATCGGACTGCTCGGATTGGTGGATGCAGTACAAAGACGCGCAAGTCGCTAACCTCCCCCCTGGTTTCTTGTTTTTCCAATAGTTGAAAAAAGATCAATAGCGCGAGTCGCTCGGCTTGCCGCCTTTGGGCCAGTCGTGGACCTTGGCTGGGAAATCCCTGCGTGGCATGTGGCTGAAGTACTCGCCGACATCCACCGCCTGTTGATCCGTCAGGCCGCCCTGACCTATGGGGAAGGCGAAGGTACTGGACAGCGGCATGACATTCTTGGCGAACGCGGCAGCCGTGTAGGTCTTGGCAATACCGGCACCGATATTGTAGGAATCGTTGCCCCATAGCGGTGGGAACAGGTAACTGCCATCGGCACGCTTGATGCCCTCGCCATGGGTTCCATGGCAAACAGCGCAGGAATTCTCGTATACTTCCTTGCCATTCGCTGCGTTCGGCACGATGCTGTGGCTGATTTTGCCGACGCCGCGGCCCGGAATCTTCTGCTTCATCTGATAGCCGTTGCGAATCCAGTCCATGTAAGCCACCATTGCTTTCATTTCGCTGGCGTTCTTGTCCAGCGGCTTGCCCGCCATCGAACGCAGCATGCAGCCGTTGACGCGATCCTTGAAGTCGATGACATGGCCGGCGCGGGGATTATAACTCGGGAACTGTGCCGCCACGCCTACATAAGGTGCAGCAAACGCCATCGTTCCGCCATTGATATGGCAGTTGTCGCAGTTCAGTCCATTGCCCACATAGTTCGGCAGGAGGCGCTTGGTATCGCGCATCAGGCGCATGCCGTAGATCAGTTGGCCGGCATTGGGGCTCTTCAGCATGTCTGCATAACGCGGTGGATTGAATCCCGGAGGCTGAACCGGCTTCATTTCCAGCGCCTCGCGCATCTTGTGAACTTGATCGGCCGTCACCGGACTGCCCTTGTTGCCCCAGTGCGTCCGTGCGAAGGTGGCGATTTCCGCGATTTCCTGATCGCCCAGCACCGCATAGGAAGGCATGGTGAAGGCATGCCGGGAGGAGGCGGTCAGGGGCGTGGTCGAGCCGGTCAGCATGACGTGTATGAGGGACGAAGGGTCCTTGGCCTGGATGGAGGTGTTGCCGGCGAGCGGCGGGAAGAAGTGGGTTGCTCCCTTGCCGTCCGTCTGATGGCAGGTGGCGCAGAATTGCACATAACCTAGCCCCGCGCGGCTTGCATAGATCTCCCGACTGGTTTGCGCGACATCTACCGACACGGCATCCCGGCCGGGTGTTTCATCCGGATTGGGAGAAAGCGCGTGGATGTACTCGCCGATCGCGGCCAGATCGCCTGGGGTGAAATGCTGCGGACTGAAATGAACCACTTCAGCCATGCCGCCATAGGCCGTGCCACGATCATTCTGTCCCGTCTTCAGGAACTGGGCGATTTCCGGGCCGGTCCAGATATTGCGCAGATTGACGGCGCGCCAGTGCTCGACATTGGCGCCGGCCAGGAAATACTTGCCGTCCCTGCCCGCGTCGCTCATGGCCTTCTCCTGAAAGCCTATGCCGCGCGGGGTATGGCAGGAACCGCAGTGACCCAGCCCTTCCACGATATACGCGCCGCGGTTCCATTGTGGGCTGTGTGAGGAATCATAGCGGAAGGGCTTGTCATCCAGGAACACCCTGTTCCAGCCGGCGAGCCCCAGGCGAATGTTGAAAGGAAACCTCATGTCGTTGGGCTTGTTGGGCTGAGATACCGGAGCTACGCCATGCATGAGATACGTGTAAAGAGCCCTCATGTCGTCCTGCGCGATTTTCTCGAATGAAGGATACGGCATGGCCGGATAAAGGTTATGGCCATCGCGCGCAACACCTCGGCGCATCGCCCGGTCAAAGTCTTCGAAGGTATAGGCACCGATGCCGTTTTCTCTGTCGGGCGTAATATTGGTGGAATGAATGACGCCGAATGGCGTTTTCATTTTCAAACCACCGGCGAGCGGCTTGCCGCCAGGCGCGGTATGACAGGCAACGCAGTCGCCCAGGCGAGCCAAATATTCGCCCTTCTCGATCAGGTCAGGATTGGACGAAAACTGGGCGGCCAGTGCTGAGCCAGCAACCATCGTCGCCAATGCAACACCCAATAATCTCAGCGACGCCGATCCCAAGTTCATGTAATCTCTCCATGTCGTCTTGCTTCGACAGTCGGGCCTTACTATGATTCAACCCAAATTGACGACCACCCCCTGACCGCCCGTTTAACCGGATACTCCTGGGGCGACAGGCCACCTTGCGGTGGCTTTGTCATATGTGGAGATTCAGGTGAATTTTTGATTGCAGTGCAATCATTTATTTGATAGGATACTGTCGACGATTACACACAAGGGGGTCGCTGTGGCTACCAATCTCGTAGTTCGCAATATCGACGAAGATATTGCCCTGGCACTGAAACAACTGGCCGCATCTCACGGAAGAAGCGCGGAAGCGGAGCATCGTGAGATTCTGAGAACGGTTTTGCAGCGCCCGAAGCGCCGATCTGTTGCCGAGGTACTGTCCAGCATGCCGGATGTCGGTGAAGACACCGACTTCAATTTCCGGAACGGGTAAGTCATCTGCATGTACCTGGTGGATACCAATGTCATCAGCGAAGCCCGCAAGGGTAAAAAGGCAAACCCCGGCGTCAAGCAGTTTTTCCAGACGACAGATGCCGCAGACCTCTATCTTTCCGCGCAAACCATCGGCGAAATTCGGCGAGGACTGGAGAAAATACGGCATCGAGGCGATCTCCCTCAAGCCGGGAAACTTGAAAAATGGCTCGATCTGCTCGTGATTGGTTATTCTGACCGGATTTTGAGTTTCGACGAAGAATGCGCTCAAATATGGGGTCGTTTGATGTCGCCCCACCATGAACACCCGATAGACAAGCAGATTGCCGCGATTGCACTGATTCACGATCTGACGGTAGTAACCCGTAACACCGAAGATTTTCGTGGAACTGGCGCAAAACTCAAAAACCCCTTTGTTTGACTCTGCCCCCTGTAACTCTGGAGGGGGGCTGTTCTTTTAGCCTTTTGTACCACCCCCACAAACGCGCGTAATACAT
>JAJZDO010000200.1 GCA_021805955.1 Acidobacteriota bacterium | reverse complement strand
ACCACCGTATCGCCAGGCTTGAGAATGTCGCTGGGCTTGCGCACCTTTTTCAACCATGACATCTCCGAGACATGGATCAGGCCTTCGATTCCAGGCTCCAGTTCAACGAAGGCGCCGAAGTCCATGAGACGCGTGACCGTGCCGGTGATTCGCTGGCCTGCTTTATATTTGTCCGCGGCGGAATCCCACGGCTCCGGCTGCAGTTGCTTGAGCCCAAGCGAAATGCGTCGGCTCTCTGAATCGACTTTGAGCACCTTGAGCTGGAGTTGCTGCCCCACCGACAGCACTTCTTCCGGTGAACTCACGCGACTCCAGGAAATATCGCCGACATGCAGAAGGCCGTCGATTCCGCCAATATCGACAAACGCGCCATAGCTAGCCAGGCTGCGAACCTGTCCGCTGACAATATCGCCTTCCTTGAGTTCGGAATAGCGGTTCTGCTGCAGCGAAAGCGCCTGCTCTTCGAGAACCACGCGGCGGTCGACTACGACATCCTCTTCGGTTACGTCCAGCTTGGTGATTCGGCAGGTGATCTCCTGACCGACCAGCTTCTCCATCTCTGTTGCATCGCGGACGCCGCTGCGGGATGCGGGCATAAAGGCGCGCACCCCAACGTCAACATTGAAACCGCCTTTCACCACACCCGTCACCATCCCCACCACAGCGGTTTTTTGCGCAAAGGCTTCTTCCAGCGATGACCAGTCTGTGGGCTGCATCACCCGAAAACGAGAAAGCTCGTAATAGCCTTCGGCATTGCGGCCCTTCACCGAGACCGGGAATCTGTCTCCCGATTTAATGCCTTCAGCGTTGTCCTCAAATGTGCTGCGTGGCAAAACCCCTTCAGCTTTGAAGCCGATGTCCAGGTAAACAAACTCGGCATCCACGGAGACAACACTACCCTCCAATTGCCTGGCGCCGCCGTCGACATTGTGAGAATGGCTGTGCTCGAATTGCGCGAGCAGTTCGCCAAACGATTCGGTGGAAAGTTCGGATTCTGCTTCCGTCGGGGAGAATGATTTTGGGATGATCTCGTTGGACATGATGGTGTATGTACCATTTTGGCATGAGCCGCTCGTCCATGAAATTGCAGCCATTCGATCAGCGGCCGCAGATAGCGTGGGCATGGACGAGCTACGACCAGATCCCCACTTCGGGGATGGTGATACAGTTCTTTGCTATGGAAAACTTTGTTGTTCGCATCGCGCGTAAAAATTGCTATTTACTTTGGCTGCTGGCTCTGACGTTGTTGACATCTCCGCAATGGCTGCATGCGCAAGCCGCCGCGACCTCGCCAACACCTGCACACGCCGTGCCTGACTGGGCGCAGCCAGGCTCCGCGACGCACGAGCAGGTACCGCCTCCGGTAGATTTTCACCGGGCGAGCAGGAATTCCGACACGCCGATCGGCATCTTCCAGGGTCAATCTGACATCGGTTCCGCCGTCGTGCCGGGAAGCGCCAGTTACAACCCGAAGACGAAGCAGTACATCATCACTTCCGCCGGATATAACATCTGGTACTCGCGCGACGAGTTCCGGTATCTCTGGAAGAAAATGTCCGGCGACGTTTCTCTCGCCGCCGATGTCAGATTCCCGAACCCGAAGGGTTACAGCGACCGCAAGGCCGTGCTGGTCATTCGGCAGAATCTCGATGACGATTCCAGGGAGGCGATGACCGGCGAGCATGGTACGGGCATGATCCACTTGGCGCAGCGCGCGGAACCGGGCGCCTCCATGACAGATATGCAGTTTCGCTTCGGGGGTTCCCTCGACGGAGTAATGGCGAAGCGTATCGGGATCGAAAAGCGGGGCGACGCCGTTGCGCTCTTCGTCAGCCTGGAGGGCGAGCCCATGCACCAGTTTGGCCCGCCGATTCATCTCCACTTCAACGGACCATTTTATGTCGGCATCGGCTTCTGCTCACACCTGCCCGCCACGCCGGACACGGCTATATTATCCAAAGTCATTCTGGAAAACTCTGCAGGCAAGGTGCGCTAAAGCGGATTGACAGATAGTCTGATTGAAAAATAATGTCAGTCATTCTGAGCGCAGGGAAGAATCCAGAGGATGATGGCTCTGTGATCCATGCCAATATTCTCTGGATTCTTCACTCCGCTACGCTCCGTTCAGAATGACTCCTATTTACGTCCGACTACACTAGCCTTCAATCCGCTATAGTGCAACAACGCGCATCGTCGAGCGTCATCAGATTCGTATCCGCGCAGGGCCCAGATTCTCCGCCGACCACAGTCCACGCGATCTTGTTCTTCCGCAGCAATCTCCGAAGATTGGGCGATATGGTGCGTAGTGGAACATTCATGTCCGAGACCCAAGGCTTGAACGAGATCCACTTCAGCCCTGCGTTCGTGGCTCCGAGATGCTCAATGCGCCGCATTTCGATCTTCGCTCCCGAGCAAACGGAAACGCCGAGCCACAGATTCTCCGGCCAGGAGCCGAACTCAGCCAGGACTGAGTTGTTGAGTGCCGCCAGTCGATGGCTGCGCTTCGTCAATACCTGAAACTGATGCCAGTATGCCGTCCGGAAAACCCGGATGTGTTCCAGAATCACCTTCGTCGGCAAGGCGTCGTGAAGAAGGTCGGAAAATTCATTCACGAAGATCATTTTCGACTTTCGTTCTTTCAGCATCGCATACAAATGCTCCGGATCGAAGAGCAGTTCGTCCGTGAAGCGTTCATTCTTTAACAAGCCGTTGAAACGCCGTCGCCGTTTCGTTTCGGATTGCGACCCGGCCCACGGCGTAGCATAGCCGGCAGCCGACGGAGCACTCCGCGCAACTGTAGAGGCTGTTGAGAGTTCCGTCGGTCCACGAAATTCCGGAGGAGTCCAGTCTCACGCTGTCCCTTGCTTTGGCTGTTTGGGCACCAGGGTTGGACGGCCGAATTGCCGCAGTTCGCGGATCGGGGCCGGCAGCGTGTTGACGAGGAGTTCGAGAATGTACTGCACCTCCGCGTCCCTCTGCCCGGGTGGCCAAGCTCTCCGTCACGGAGATGATAGCGCAACGGCTCGAAGAGTTGCGTCAAGCTGCGACCGAGGTCTCTTAGGGTGAGGCGTCGTCTTTGTATTCAAGATCGGAGCGAGGTTGAGACAGACCCCGATGTGCGTGAGA
>JAJZDO010000666.1 GCA_021805955.1 Acidobacteriota bacterium | reverse complement strand
AGTGGCGTCCCAGATGTCATCCTGCATACAGAGATGATCGGTGTAGGCGCCAACCTCCCAGATGTGGTTGAGCAGAGGATCGGAGGACTCGAAGCTGCCCTGATATTTCACCGGATAGTAAATGTCGTCGAGCGCAATCGACTGAAAGCGCATCGTGGGCCCGCCGCCGACAAATCGAACCTTCGCAAATCGAAAGGCTGACTTGGGGCCGTAGGCTGTCGCGTGGGGAAGTATGGTCAGCGGATCGACTCCCAGATACGGGCCATTCAGAGCTTCTTCGCGCGACTCGCCATATTGAACGGTAATCTGCATCGGGTGGTCGGAGGCAGAAACGAACATCACGCGTCCGCTGACTTCCTTGCCAAAGTCCAATAGAAGACTGGGGGCCTGCTGTTCCGGAACGGCGGAGGAGGGAAGCTGGACTGTGAATTCTTTCGCGCCACCCCCCGAGGACGGATGCGTCAGCGCGTCAAGATTTTCATATCGGCTGCGTCCGGTAAATATCTGGTCGACACTGTGCACCGGCAACGTCGTGCGCTCCATAAACTTCGAGACGCCAAGATAGCCGGGCCAGCGATAGAGGCCGGCATCGTCATTCGCCTGAAGGAAATTGATGGAACTTTCGATGGGACCCCTGGCATCCACAGGGGTCCAGGACGCGTCATTGAATCCTGCATTTTGCCAGCCAGCGCCGGCAGACAGACTGGCCTTCCAGGAGGGCCCGCTGATCAATAATGCCGGAGTCTCGACGCCGGCGGCTGCAGGCACAATTTTTGCGACCAGTTGGCCGTCGTCTCTGACTGGCGTAATTTCGAGCCCAAGAACATTTTCACCGGCGTGCAACTTTCCGCTGACATCCGTCACAAACACGGGCATTTTGAGCGGCGATGCAGGATTGTCCTGGACCTTATCTACCAGTTTTCCGTTGAGGTAGGCGCTCGAAGCCTCCGCTCCGGCGACGTACAGCGTGGCATGGGGCGGAAGTACCTTCACCTGAAAAACTGCGCGAAAGTATACCGGAGCGTGCTTCTCTATTTGAGCTTTCGAACGATGGTTGGCGGTCCAGATGTACTGCTCCGGCAGTGGCGTGTGTCCCTGGTCGGCGGGCTGCGGCGAAGCAATGTTCCGCGTGGGGTCAAGCTGGCCGGGCTGGAAGCTGCTCTGTGCGTTGAGCATCATCGAGAGACTGAACAGGAAGACGAGGGCAGGAAAGATGAAGCAGTATCTAGATTTCATGAGCCATCCTTGGCATAGCATTCTGGCTCCCGAAGTATATTTCATACAGTGAATTATTCCAATTGGCAGAAATGCGTTTCCACGGAAAATTCTTCACAAATGAGGCTAGAGAATCCCTTGCCGATAGCGTTCCTTTCCAGGAATATCCACAGGAACTCTGCGTGAGACAGGGTGCGACGAAGATACCGTGAACGAGAGAAGGAAGAGAAGAATATGAATGATCGCAAAAAGATTTCCCGCCGCAAGTTTCTTTCAGCAGTCGCGTCGACGGCAGCTACAACCTGCATCCCGCCGACTGGGGCCATGTTGCTTGAAGCCGATGCGACGGATGCCGCTGCCCAGTACAGTCACGTTGGCGTGTCCCGCGAAGCCTCCGCGCCCGCTCCGCTGATCGTGGAGAACCCAGCGTATCGATTGCTGATCGACCCCGCGAAAGGAACGATTGCCTCTTTTCGGTCGAGCTATGGTGCCGGACGCGAGTTACTGATTGCCAACCATGTCAAGCTGCCGCTGTTTCAAATCGAGTTTATGGACGACCGTTTTGCATTCAAGACGGTCACTTCGTCGGAAGCCACGCAGGTATCCGCAAGCCGAAAAGATACTGCGGAAGGACAAGTGATTATTCTCGAATTTACGGGCATTGCAGGGCTTCCGCTGGATGCGCGCGTAACAATCCGGTGCCCTGCCAGCGGGCCACTGACGTATTGGGGCCTTGAACTCGACAATCGCACCAGCGACTGGATCGGGCACGTGCAGTTTCCCGTGATTGAAATTCCGTTTGACAATCCGCTCGATGACGATCCGGGGCACATTCTTTGGTCATCCTCGGACGGTCAACTGGCGGGGCCGGTGCGGCCGGCCATGTCGATGTCAACCTGGGGAGGAAGCCAGCGAAACACTCCTGAAGTCTGGCGCTCCAACAATTATCCGGGTCAGTGGATTTCGACGCAGTTGATGGCGTACTACAACCGTCTGGGCGGCCTCTATGTTGCCTGCGACGATCCGGCAGGGTTGCCAAAGTATCTTGGCCCGCTGATGGAGGACGATGGCGTCACCCTGGGCCTTGGACATTTCCCGGGGATCCGCGGACCCGGCAAAACCAAGTTGCCGTATCACGTCGTACTCGGTACGTTTCAAGGGGACTGGTATGCGGCAGCGGAAATCTATCGAGACTGGACATCGAAACAGCCATTTTGCGGCAAGAAGCTTGCGCAAAGAAGCGATATACCTACGTGGATCGCTCAGTCTCCCGTGGCGATCGCGTTCCCTATGCGAGGGCATGGAGATTGGGATGCACCCGCTGCAGTGGACCCTGAGTACACGCCTGCGACCAACGCTCTGCCGTACCTGGACAAACTGGCACAGGCCTTTGAAGCTCCGCTGGTCCCTATCGTTTTCAACTGGGAGCATGGCGGCCCGTGGGTGCAGCCCGACGCGTTTCCTCCCGTCGGCGGCGAAGCAGCGATGAAGGAATTCATGGCCAGCGCGAAGGAAAAAGGCTGGCATCCGATGATCTATGGTGACGGTCTTTCTTGGGTCACATGGCAAAGAAATACGCATTACGATGGCATGCCGTACTTCCGCGCCCACGGCGGGGAACAGGCAGTGGCGCGGAGTTGGGGCGGAAAGCCATTTCAAGATGTATGGGCGTGGAGAAAGAACTACGTGGTGTGCATTGGCACAGAAAGAGGCCGCCAGGCGGTTCTAGGCATGACACGCGGCATGGCAGACTTTCGTCCGGATATCGTCCAGCAATTCGATCAGGGCCCCGGTCCACGGGCCTGCTATGCAATGGATCATGGCCATCCGCCCGTGCCCGGTCCCTGGATGATCTCGGACTTCAATGATCTGCTCAAAACGGACAGGCGAGAAGCCACTTCTAAGGACGCAGC
>JAJZDO010000387.1 GCA_021805955.1 Acidobacteriota bacterium | reverse complement strand
CTTCCCGCCATATTTGCCTCCGTCTCAGAACATGGAACGGCCACGCATGTCCTTCGGTGCGGAAACGCCGAATTCATGCAGTAACGTCACCGGCACATCTTCCAGCCGGGGATGTTCGATTTTACATTTTCGATTGCTAAGAAACGTTCCGGGAACTAGTTCGGGAGCGACGCAATGATCTCCGCGCCACTGGTCTTTATTGTCCTCAATCACGGCAACAGGAATTTCTCCCAGCGCAGTTTCCCAGGAGGACCGATAGCCTTTTTGCCAGCCGACAATCAAGTCCGGCGCCAGCTTGACGGCCGGCCCGTGGTAGACCTGATCGCTTTGATACACCTTGTACACCGCCGAATTGCCATTCAAGGGATCTTTCAACGTTTCCAGACGCGCCGCGATCTTCGCGGCCACCTGGTCTCGCATGGCCGGCGGCACGATTCCGTTTTTTTCCCGTCCTGCAACGTTAATGTAAATCGAGTTCAGCCCGATGGAATACGCCTGCGTGTGTGCCCAGTCCACGTGCGTCAATGTTCCATCGTCCTTGCCCAGGTTTGCCGGATTGTCGACCGCTAGAAAGCCCTCTTTATACAGCCACGTATTCACATTCACGGCACGATCGAAGCTGGTAAATCCGTGGTCGGAGATGACCATCAACGTCGCATCCGGAGCCGTCCTCATCACGTAGCCGACCTCGGTATCCACTCGTTGGTAGATCTTCAGAAGATCAGCCTCGTACTTGCCCCACAGCATGTGCGAGCCTTGATCGACTGGCCCGTAGTGCAGGAACAAAACACCATTGCGCAGGCGGGGAAGCTCGTAGTTGAACATGCGAAATTCGTCGTCACTGACGAAATCAATTTGCTGCTCAAATTCTTGTCGATTCAATACTCCCGAGCGCCAGGCGGCAGTGTCCTCGGCAATTCCTTGCGTGTAATAAGGTCCAATCGCCTTGGCCAAATCCGCACTGAACGAGGGCGGCGTCGAAATGGGAAGCTCGGGTGAGCTGGGATCGATGTTGACCGGCGAGACGTAAATCTCAAACTCCGGATTGATCTTTTTCGCGTACACGCGGAACATGCCATTTGCGGTTTTGATGCCAGGAATGATTGGGAAATGCACGTGAATCCATCCCGACCACTCACCCTGGCGAAGAATAAATTTCTGCTCGTCTACTTCAAACAGCGCCGCCGGATGGTTAGGATCGCGATGCACCATAAGAGTGACCGTCGAACGCCTGTGGTCCTTGCGCAGCGTGTTTTCCGGACCTCCCACGACTAGCGAGACCTGGTTGTCGTTCACGGTCACTGGAACGATGATTCCGCCTGGAACGTCATGCGCTACCGCCAGCGGATCGTCCGTGAAGTCGGTGAATGTTCCGTAGGTACCGCGCAAGTCGGGTGTGCCCATGCCGGAAAGTGTCAGACTCTTCGATGGCAGCGGTGGAAAATTGTTGGGCATGCGAAGAATGATGGAGCGAACGCCTGCCTTATCTAAAATCTGCCAGAACGCTTGGCCTTGCAGAAATCGCTCTTCGTGTCCTTTGGAAATAGGAAGGGCGTATGGGCCAATCGAGACGGTATGACTCGGCATGTCCACATCGGCCATGGAAGACAGCAGCGTCATGGTTTTTGGATCGCGCAGGATGAAATCGAACATGCCGTCACCGCCCGGGCCCATGCCAGTCATGACGGAAGACCATGCCACCGGACTTTGCGGAGGGATGGTGGTACCCAGGCGCTGAAAGTCGCCAATTTGTCGCAGATGGTCCAGGTTAGGAAGTTGGTCCCAGTGCCGATCGAGAAACGCCGGATCCATGCCATCGATGCCAAGCACCAGAATACGTTTGCCGTACGCTGGCTTGTGCCGATGACAGCCCGTTACCAGAAAACAAAGGCCGACGGCAAGTAGAGCAGCTAGTGCGATACCGCCGCGCTTCCACAGGCTCCAGTTCATAACGCCAGCGATGTTCCTTCCACCCACTGCGGAACTTCGACGCCGAACAGATGGAGTGCCGTAGGCGCGAGGTCTTCAATGCCGGGATCAGTGCTGTTGACGGGACGATTGGCGAATAATACTCCGGGAACCAGCACCGGATCGACACAGTGGTCGCCGCTCCATGCCTTGGTGTTGTCTTCGAGGACATGCCGGGTCACTTTGCCAACCGCGCAGTCCCACGACACGCGATATCCCTTGTGATAGCCCACGAGCATGTCTGGCGCCGCCTGCAGATAGGGTCCCTGGTACAGGTCGGACGTCGCGTACACGGTGCGGATCGGCGCCTCGCCGGTCTCTTCGCGCAGCGCCGTAAGCTTTTCGATGATCTCTCGCCGCAGAGATTCCGCCTCTTTTCCAGGAGCTACAATGCCTTGCGCTTCTCGACCTTTGATATTCATATACATGCCGCCCAGGCCGAGTGCGTAGGCGCGAGTCTTGCTCCAGTCGACGCCTTCAAAAAAGGAACCTGCTTCGGCGTCCGGTTTCAATGTGAGATAGCCGTGCTGATGCAACCAGGAATTGAGGTTGACGCCGCGACGAAACGCACAGAACCCATGATCGGAAAGCACGTAGAGCGCGGTGTCGGCATCGACAAACGGCAAAGTTTCGCCGACCAGCGCGTCCATCCGTTGATACATTTCCTCAATCGTCTGCTGGTACCGGTCGTTGCCGCTCATATTGCCAAAGAACATGTGCTGCACGCGATCACTGGTATCGAAGACGCAGGCAACAACGCCGCGACGGGTATTCTTCAGCGCGCTCAAAAACATTCCTTTGCGTTCCTCGAAAATACTGTAGGCCTGGTCGAGAAACGCCGGCTCGTCGATCACGCCTTCATTCAGCGCCCAGGTATCTTCTGCCATGCCGCACGTCGCGTAGGAGCCGAGCAGGTCGGCAAGATATTTTGCGTAGTAAGAAGGATGGCTGATGGGAAGCGCGGGTCGTCCTGGATCGATTTGAATCGGCGACATATAGAGGCTGCATTCTGTGTCGTATTCCGTCAGCATGAACCGCACGATGCCGCAGGCTTTGGCTCCGACGACCGTTCGAAATGAGAGATGCAGCCAGCCTGTGTATTCGCCGCGTTTCAGTTGCACGCGGTGTTCCTGTACCCGTAATTCCAGCGTATTTTCGCTGCG
>JAJZDO010000961.1 GCA_021805955.1 Acidobacteriota bacterium | reverse complement strand
AATGACGCCCGTGCGGCGCAGAGGATAGGGATGACAGACCGTAACCGGAGGCAGCCAGCGTGCGATCAGGCGCCGCATTCGATCCCAGCGGATGCGGCCATTCTGGCTACGCCGCGACAGCGCGCGATGCCAGTGCCGTCCTACCCGGTATCGAAAGACCAGCAGCGCTGGTTGGTTCATGGGCACTCCGTAATACTGCATGTGCCCGCGAACCACCGCCGCCAACCACTTGCCCTGTTCGGGGATGGGGGAGTGCCGGCGTCGCACCAGCTCGGCTTTCACCTCGCTGAGCTTCGCCTGCAACCTTTTGCGCACCGTCTGCCGCAGCACCGTGGATCGTCCATTGCTCCTCTTCTTTACGCAGATGTGCGTAAAGCCAAGGAAATTGAACGTCTCCGGCTTTCCTTCTCCACGCCTTTGCCGGTTCTGGATCGCGTACGTTCCAAACTCCAGCAGTCGCGTTTTCTCAGGATGCAACTCCAGGTTGAACTTCTTCATTCGCTCTGTGAGTTCTGCCTGGAATTGCTCGGCATCCGCTTTGCTCTGGAAGCCCGCCACGATGTCGTCGGCGTATCGCACGACGATCACCTCGCCATGCGCCCGCTTTCGACGCCATGTCTGGACCCACAGATCGAAGACGTAATGAAGGTAGATGTTCGCCAGCAGCGGCGATGCACTGCCGCCCTGCGGCGTCCCTTCCTCCCTCCCTATTCGCTTTCCATCCTCCAGCACGCCCGCGTTCAGCCATTTCTGGATGAGCCGCACCACGCGCCGGTCTGCAACCCGGTGCTCGATGAACTTCACCAGCCATTCGTGCGATATTCCGTCGAAGAAGCCTTTGATGTCCAGATCGAGCACCCAGTTCACCTTTCTCGTCTGCAATGCCGTGTAGAGGGCGTCCAGCGCATTGTGCTGGCTGCGCCCCGGACGGAACCCATACGAGAACCCGAGGAAATCCGTTTCGTAGATGGCGTTCAACACCTCAACCGCCGCGCGCTGGACGATCTTGTCTTCCAGCACGGGAACTCCGAGCGGCCTCTGCCGCCCGTCGGCCTTGGGGATGTACACCCTGCGTACCGGCTTGGCCCGGTAGGCTCCCCGCTTCAGCCTATGGGAGAGGCCCTGGAGGTTTTCCTCAAGGGCCTCGCCGTAGTGCCGCCACGTCTCCCCATCCATGCCCGGCGCGGCTTCCTTCTTCAAACGGAAGTAGGCCGTCCGCAGCATGTCCGGCTCGTAGATATGGTGCAGGAGCGCGGTAAACCGCGTTTCCTTATTTCTGCTTGCTATGTGACGTACTCGCTCCAGCACGCTGGGCGCGTTGCTCCGGCTCTGTGTCCGGGACGCGTTTTGCTGGGGCGGGTTCCCTTTGGCCAGACCTCTTCCCTCCATCTCCTCCGCCACCGGTCGCCCGGTATTGTTCGGAAACTTCTGCGGTACTACAAGTCTGTCCGACTTCCCAGGTTTGTGCATCATCGGCGTGCGTCCTTAGACTTCCCGATGCGGCCCCGAGCAGTTGCTGCTCTGGGCAAACCTGGGACCTCCCGGTTCCCGTGCAAGGTGCTTCCGTACGTGCTCGGGGTCTCTGACCGCGCGGGACTCTGGCATACCTCGCGATATCGGTATGCCGGATGCTGCCTTCCGCCTCTCCTTATGGCGTCGGCGTCCCGGAGGACTGTGCTTTCGCGGCTGAATACCCGGCCCGCACGTTCCCCTGTCAACGCTTCGACGCCGCCCTTGCGAGCGGCTCCGCATGACTCGGGGCCGGTATGGGTCGCTAGCTCTTTACCGTATGACTCTTTCATTCACTACACCTCGCCGGTTTTACCGGCGCACAAGGAGTACAGTATGGCAACAACAACGCGTGTACCGCTTGAGGTCTATCTGCACTCCTCCTACGAGCCGGATGCCGAATTTGTGGACGGAGAGATTGAGGAAAGACCCATGGGTGAAAACGATCATTCAGCCTGGCAAGATGCAATCTTGGCTTTGTTCCGCGAGAACAGAGTTGCTTGGGGAATTCGCAGTCGGCCAGAACTCCGGGTACAAGTTGCACCAACGCGCTTTCTGGTTCCCGATGTGACGGTCCTGGATCGCAACCAGCCAACTGAGCAAATTATTACCCGTCCTCCAGTGGCCGTATTTGAGGTCTTGTCGCCGGAAGACACGGTGCGTCGATTGATGCGCAAGCTGAACGATTACCATGCGATGGGCATTTCCGAGATTTGGGTCGTCGATCCAGAAACAAAGGTTTTCTCGCGCTTCGAGGATGGCCAGCTTGTTCGGCGGAACAACTTCTCATTCCCTTCTAAGGGAATTGATTTCGCAACAAGCCAGATCGAAGATCTCCTCGACTGACCAAGACCGGCTTCGGTAGCGATACTCTCCAGTTAATTGATTCTTCTGCGCGCGTTGTTCGCGCGTAGCACATACAGCATCCCAAACGAACTTTCGAGCTGTCCTGCTTCCGCCCTTCCCCGCGGCCAGGCCAGCGAAGCCGGCGCGTTTCACTCTCCGTTGCGCGCCGTAACCGTGGAAGGCAGGCATGTCGACGCAATCGTCCGTGCCTGCCTGTCCATGGACCCATTTCCAGTCCAATTGCCGAAAACATCTTTCTGAGGTATTCCATCATGCGCGTCATGAATCATCGAGAAGTTGCCACAGTCCTCCATGCCCTTCGCACCTTGCAGGACGGACCCCGCAAAGAACGTGATGCATGCGAGCACTTTGCATCCTGCACACCGATGGACAACATCGAGATCGATGCGCTCTGTGAATCCATCAACTTCAATGGCGTTTGCTTCGGCAAAGGCTCTCCTGACGACAGCCAAAAGATTGCCGCTCTTCGCGCCTATCTCGAAAACACGGAGTTCGGCGCGGACAGCCTGGATGCCATCTGGCAGATCATCGGAGAGGGCGATTCGCCTGCCAAGGGAATTGTTTCTTCATCCCAACCCCGTAAATCTTCCGCGGGAAAATCATGAAAAAATATTCAGGCTGGGGCAAAAGCCGGCAATCCCTCGACCACAACTTGCAAATCGGTGACATTGTCGATCAGTAAATGGCCGACTACTTTGTCAACGTCCTGCCTCCGATTTCCATGTCCGGACTGCTGGTCCAGATCGGTGAGCCCGTGA
>JAJZDO010000103.1 GCA_021805955.1 Acidobacteriota bacterium | reverse complement strand
CAGCCGAACGGTGGGGAGAAGGGCGTCTATCACATCAACGCCGTCGATGAGGTCACGCAATGGCAGGTCGCCGGTTCAACGCCGCGCATCTCGGAGGCCTATCTGGAGCCGGTTTTGGAGCACATGCTGCGCCAGTTTCCTTTTCGCATCCTCGGTTTTCACACCGACAACGGCGGCGAGTTCATCAACAAAACCGTCGCACAACTGCTGGAAAAACTGCGCGTCGAACAGAGCAAGAGCCGACCTCGGCAGAGCGGCGACAATGGCCTGGTAGAGACCAAGAACGGCGCGGTCATTCGCAAACACATCGGCTATGGATACATCGATGCCGGCCACGCAGACCGCATCAACGACTTCTACCGGGAGTACTTGAATCCATATCTGAACTATCATCGTCCCTGCGCTCAGGCGGACGTGAAGATCGACGAAAAAGGGCGCAAGCGTGTAAGTTACAAGCGCTATCAAACTCCGCTGGAGATATGCTTCGGCTTCCGCTGCTGTCTGGCCTGCTCCAGCTTCTCCTCGGAATGGAACCGGTTCAGAAACTGCCGCGCCGATTCCGGAGATGGGACCTCATGCCCCAGCATTTCTTTCAGCCCGACATCGTCGCGAAAATGCTGGAAGTCGTCCACCCGCTCGCCGCCCACCGCGTTCAGCACCACAAAGCTTTCCACCGTCGTGGCCTCGTCGTAGCCGCGTTCCCGCTGCTTGATATGCACATGCTACCGCACGCAGGCCGACACGCCGCCCCAGGCGGTCAGGGTTTCTTCCAGCGGCTCATCATCAATCTCAAACAACAGCGGAGATTCGGTCGGCGAAGGCTTCCGGGGCGGATTCATGTTCACATCGTAACCGTTGCTCGCACCTCAAAGGTGCAGGAAAAACGATGCCAGACACTTCTCATTTACCCCGCATCCTGCCACTCCACGCGGCTTTCTGGACATCGCATCAACCTGAACGCAATGTTATCCACGGATCAGGGTGCCGCGATCTTGTAGAGAGAGAGATAGAGAGACAGTGGATTCGTGGCTCCGTTCCGAGCGATTCTTGCCGTAGGAGTGCGGCAGAGAACATGCGACACTTTGATGGCGGGACATAAAAATGTCCTGTGCCCCTTACTTTAACGTGGCTGGCCCTTTCCTTTTAAATCGCAAAGGCCTCGATCCAAATGTTTGAAACTGCTGCGATATTTGGGACTCCGCTCGATCCGTCTTGAATCCACTACACGGTCTGTTCGGGTGGCGAATCGCATGTGCGCTAGATTCTGGTTGGCAAGTACTAATTCCAGCAGAAGTTTGGCATGGATGTCCGCGTCGACGGGGTATCCGCCATTCGGCCACAATCAACAAATGGATTGATCATGGCCCATGGCAAAGCAATATTGGATCTGTCTCAGGATGTTGCAGAACAAGCGCGGACGACCATCCTGCCGTTCGTCTCGGCTTATCCTCCGGATTGATTGCTTCGATCTTTCCGAAGTTTCTTGCGGTCCGCTTTGGCCTGGGGACTCTTTTTCCCGTACTGTTTTACGTCCGCGCGAAGCTGCTTGCGGTCCTGCTTTATCTGTTGCTTGCCCGTAGAAGCTCCCGGCGCAGGCGCACTCGGGTTTTGAGCTGTCGAGGTTTGGGCCATGGCGAACGAAGTTCCGATAGCGATAACTCCGGCGAATACCAGGGGCGTCAACTGTTTCGTTGCATATTTGAACATAAATTGGTTCCTCGATGGTTTATTTTTTAAGCCGAAACGCACAGACATAGTGGTCGAAATTTGCTTTCATTTTATGATGCGCGGTACTCGATTCCCAGATGGTCTTATACAGAGTTTGACGAAAGTAGATGTCCAAGGGTAGCAATGCGGACGCTGTTTCCGAGCAGAAGTTGCGGGAAGGTCACAATTCAATGACCAAATGGCGAATACAACTGCAAGTACCATTCAACTCATCGTGGAGGGTGCACTCGTCTCAATAGCGCTGACCACGATTCCCGTTATGTCTCTGGCAATAGATTTGGCGACTTGCATTGTTCTGCCTTCGGTAAATGTTCCGCCGCTGTTGCGGTGTCAATCTGCCCCCATTTGCGCGACGGTCTGCTACGACGGAGCGGTGAATGTTCTGCTGACGATTCAAGTCCCTGGCAGCCTGGCCGGAACTGAGTTGCCCCCTCTGCAGTCCTTGAACAATTCTCCCCTGTTGGTTATAGCTGCGTCCATGGACTGTGCTCTTTGCCATCACGGCGGGTTGGCCATGGTTGGCTGAATAGAGTTGCGCGCGGCTCTGGCTTGCCATCTGTTCATGCGCCATCTGGCTCGATGTCGCCTGGAAGTGCTGCTCACGGCTTGCCTGCAGTTCTGCCGCTGTTGGCGTGGCGCGAATGCCGCCTGCGCCCCCGTTAAAGCTGGTGCGGTTGTTCACCGTCGTATTGTTGATGACAGTCCTGTTGTACGTATTGTGAATGATCGATGTGTTGACGCTCATCACCGAGCGGTTATAAAAGAAACTTCCGCCGCGCCAGTACCCTCCACCAAAGCCGATTCCGCCATAGCCGAAGCCATAGTTGATGCCCCCGTAGAAGCCAACATGCGGCCCCCAGTAACCAGCGTGCCATGCATACAGACCACCACCATAGCCCCAATAACCCGGCGTCCAAAGAACACCAACCGCTGGCGGGTATACCCACACGCCCGGGACCCAGTAGTAGCCTGCCGTCTCGTAGCCCCAATAGCCAGGCGTCCACATATATCCATACCCAGGACAAACCGGCTGCGGATAAACCGGAAGAACTGGAGGAGGAATCGCAACCGACACAAAGATGCCAGCAAAAGACTTCACCGGCAAAACACAGGCCGCCAACGCTAAAAGCAGCACCAACAAAACTTTCTTCCCTGAAGAACTTTGTAATGAGTTAAAAACACACGTCGACGTATATTTCCGCATCCCAAAAATTCTGCGAAACAAATCTCAAAAAGTTCCCCTTCGAGCCTCTTGCAAAATTCCCAGCAGCGGCATCGGCTTCGGTTGCGCGGTTGATTTCGCTGGATTTGGGAGGCAAGAAATCGCTGCGCCAGCGATAGGCGGCCGCGGCAAGGACAACGCCCGCTGTTTTTGGGCACGCCGCGACTGTGCCGACTGATATTCCTCAA
>JAJZDO010000664.1 GCA_021805955.1 Acidobacteriota bacterium | reverse complement strand
TGCGCCTCCGAAAATGCCGGCGATATGCCAGCGCGCTGGCGCGCGGCGGTAGCCCTGCATTGATGTGCGTTCACCACCATCGATCGGATATCGCATGAGAAAGGCATTGACCGGCAGCGCGCATAGCGCAACGCCAGCCGCGAACGGAAGTGCGGCAACATATGGACCGAGAGCTTCGGGTCCGCTCATCGCTCTGCTGATCAAAGGGTAGAAACTGCCCATCAGCGCGCCCGAGATCAGGCAAAGTGCAATACCACGGCGATCTCCTTTTCGGCTTGCCGATTCACGTTCACGGTAAGCCAGCGAGTCGCAGAGGATAGCTGTGATTACCAGTGCAATGCCGCCGAAGAGCAGCCATGGGTTGCCCTGTGGCGAGAAGATATAGCTGCCAACCGCGCCGATGATCAGCGCCAGACCGATCCCCACCGGAAACGCCACAGCCATGCCCGCCACTTCAATCGCCGCGACCAGCAGGATATTGGCCAGATTGAAGAGTGCGCCGCTCACTATCGCATCGAGCACCGGGTGGAAATGCGCTGCGCGTAGCCCCTGCAGGAACGGCAGGCCGGTTGAGCCGAAGCTGCCCAGCGAAAGTCCCCACATGGCGACACCTGCAAAGATGCCGACGACATAGTCCCAATAGTAGAGCTGGAAACGGTAGCCTGGGCAGAGCTTCATGGTATTGGCCCACGATCCCCAACACAGCATACTGCAGATCATGAACGAAAGAGCGAGAAAATAGGTTTCGGGAAGGTACATCGAGAGTTCCAGGTGTACAACGAATCTGAAAAGCGGTGCCCAATGAAACGATTCACCACAAGAATACGTTGATTCCATTGCAGTGTCAATATTGAATCTTCTCTCAGTGGCTCGCGTGCATTTGGATTCCGAATGTAACCTCTGGGTGTGTTGCGCGGAGCCGGTGTTGACGAAGTGGGCTTAAGAAAGCGGGGCAAGGATCCGTTTGCCGTCGCGTTGCTAGAGTGCCGGCAAGGCTGGTGCGATCAAGTTGGCGCCCGGCATGAGCGCTGGCAGCTTGCCAGGCGTGGTGACAGCCTGAGCCGGAGCCTGTACAGCGCCCCCCGTAAGGCCGTGCCAGGGGGCAATGCTGCTTCAACTCAATTTCCAGATGTTGACGCAGATAATCGATGTCCCTTTTGTCTCAGCTGCACTGCCTATCGCATGCGCACGCGTTTCCTGTCCACTGCGCTTCCAATTCATGTAATTCGTTTTGTAACTTGGTTCTTTAATGACGAAATGCGGCCGCGCGCCGGCAACCCGGTTTTGCTGTAAACCTTGTAGACTTAAAGACGACCTGTCAGGATTATGGCCACTATTAAACAGATTGCGAAATTGGCGGGAGTTTCGATCGGTACTGTGTCCAACGTTTTGAACGAACTCCCCAGTGTGCGCGAAGCAACACGGAAGCGTGTTCTCACAGTAATTGACTCGCTTGGCTATCAGCCATCGCTGTTGGGGCGCGCGCTGCGCAAAGACCAGACGAATATGATCGTAATGATCGTACCGGATATCACGAATCCGTTTTTTCCTGGCGTAGTGCGCGGCGCCGAAGACGTTGCCTTCCAGAATGGTTATCGGCTGGTCCTGTGTAACTCTGACAACGACTACGCCAAGGAGTCTGCTTACATGCGCGAGTTGCGGACTTATCGGCCATCGGGATTGATCATTGTCCCGGCGGATTTGAGCAAGGGCCAGGAAGAAGCGCGCGCGTACCTGAATGCCGGCTCCGCCGTAGTGTATGTGGACAGGATTCCGTCGCGGTGGCGCGGAGATGCGGTGACCAGCGCGCATGAAGAAGGCGCCTACGAGGCTACGAAGCATCTAATCGCACTTGGGCACAAGCGCATTGCCACCATCACCGGCCCCCTGCAAGGAACCAGCGCTGTGCAGAGGCTGGCGGGTTTTCAACGCGCGATGAATGAAGCTCGCTTGCCTGTTCCCACCCAATACATCCAGGAAAGCAATTTCAACCGTGCTGGTGGATGCGAGAAGGCCGAGTTACTGCTGAAGCTGCGGGCCCGGCCCACCGCGATCTTCGCTGCAAATGACCTCATTGCGATGGGTGCAATCAAGGCGGCGCGCAGAGCGGGGCTCTCATGCCCGGACGATATTTCGATCTTCGGCTTCGACAACCTGGAAATCGACGACGAGACCACGCCGGCGCTCTCCACGGTGGATCAGTTCATTTCCGAACTCGGCGCACGGGCCGCGCAGATCGTAATTAATCGCGTGGCTGGCGACAAGAGCGCGGCCAAGCACATCTGCATTCCAACCTGCCTGCGTTTGCGCGGCTCGACCGGGGCGCTTAAGACGCGGCGTGCGACGGCGACAGGCAAGAAGGTTGTTGAGCGGAAGTCCTGAACAGAAGGGCGTGCGTCGCTTGTGGCAAACTGATGCCGCGAAAGTCATTTTGAATTCGCTGCATCTACAACGCAGCGAAACCCGAGCGTGCCGGCGCGGTCCTCACTGGGGGCCATCAGCAGGTATTTGCCATGCTCGTGAAGATTGTAGGCCTGGGGAAAGTACCACTTGGATCCCTGTGGTGTATAGTAGCTGCCGCCGCGGAGGATTGCTGCGCGTGTATGCTCATCCTCATACTCATCCGTCCACTGCCACACATCGCCTACCATATCTTCGACGCCGAAGGGGCTCTGTCCCTGAGGATGCGCGTTCACATCGTCAGGCCCCCGCAGCTCGCGGCCTCGATCGGGGACGGGCACGTCGTTCGTCTCCCATATATTCCCCCAGGGAAAGTCACGGCCATCCGTGCCTTCCGCTGCATACTGCCATTCCCATTCATGCGGCAGGCGCTTGCCTGCCCAGGCTGCATAGGCGCGGGCATCCTCAAGCGAGACCCACGTCACAGGCTTGTTGGCCCAGCCCTCCGGATAGGTCCCATTCTTCCAATCGCGCAGGAAATTGTGATCGTCGCGGGGGTGATAGTGGGTAGCGTCGAGGAACTTCTTGAACTCCGCGTTCGTCACAGGGTAGCGGTCAATATCGAAAGGCGCAATCCACATCCTGTGCGCATGGTGACGACGTGGCGCATTCTCCCAAGGATACTGGACATCGACACCCGCCCAATCGCCTCCTTCAATTTCGATGCCCGAGCTGAAGTGGA
>JAJZDO010000658.1 GCA_021805955.1 Acidobacteriota bacterium | reverse complement strand
TCGCTACGCGCACAGCAACCCTGTGAGGGCAGCCTCTATCTCGATGATGGCATCAGCTACGCCTATCAGAAGGGCGATTTCCTGCGCCTCGGCTTTACCTGTCAGCGAACGCCCGAGGGCCTCATCATTCACATTGGCGGCCACGTAGGCGCGTTCAAGCCCTGGTGGACGCAATATCGGGTGGAAATCTATGGCGCGACTGGCCCTGTGCGCTCGGCCTCCATCGCCAGTGGCCCTGTGACCGCAGCCTACGACAGCGACCACCACCGCTTGACCGCCGTTGTTCCCGATGACGGGCAAGCCATCGACCTGAAACTGGTGCGGTAAAGCCCGATGAGGCAGGCGGTGTCCATCTGCCTGCCTCACCGGATTCCTGTTACCCTGAATCTATGAAATTCGGCGTCCTCGTCTTTCCCGGCTCCAACTGCGACCACGACACCTGGCACGTTCTCGCCGAGATCACCCACCAGCCCGTCACCTTCCTCTGGCACGATTCGGAAGACCTGCAAAATGTGGATGCTGTCCTCGTCCCCGGCGGCTTTGCCTACGGCGACTATCTGCGCACCGGAGCCATTGCCCGTTTTTCGCCCGTGATGCAGTCCGTGCGCAAATTTGCCGACGCGGGCGGTCTGGTGCTCGGCATCTGCAACGGATTCCAGATCCTCACCGAATCCGGCCTGCTGCCTGGCGCTCTGATGCGCAACGCCGGCCTCAAGTACATCTGCAAACAGGTTCACCTGCGCACCACGACCACCGATTCGCCGTTCACCAGCCAGCTCCAGTCCGGTCAGGTACTGCAGATTCCCATCGGCCACATGGAGGGCAACTACTACTGTGACGCGGAGACTCTGCGCGAGCTGCAAGCCGAAGACCGCATCGCCTTCCGCTATTGCGCGCCGGACGGCAAAATCACGCCGGACGCCAACCCCAACGGTTCGCTCGACAACATCGCCGGCGTGCTGAACAAAGGCCGCAACGTGCTGGGCATGATGCCTCACCCGGACCGCTCCAGCGAGTCGATCCTTGGCTCGGCGGACGGACTGGCCATCTTTCAGTCCATGATTTCTGCGCTTGCAGCGCACTAACCCGGCATCGCACTCCCCCGGCATGATCGATCTTCATCACCACTTGATTTACGGCGTCGATGACGGCTCACCCGATCTGGAAACTTCGGTCGCGATGGCGCGCGAAGCCGCGTCCGAAGGGGTGACGCACATCGTCTGCACGCCGCACGCCAACGACGTTCACCCCTACCAGGCAAGCCTGAACCGGGAACGCATGGACGAGATTCAGGCGGCAATCGGCGACTCAGTCAAACTGCTGCTTGCCTGCGACTTCCATTTGAACGCTGAAAACATTCACGATGCGCTTGACCACCCGCTGCGTTACTCCATCGACGGCAAGGGTTATTTGCTCGTCGAGTTCTCTGAACTGGCCATTCCGCCCCAACTGGACAGTGCGCTCAACCGCCTGCGCGGCGCTGGATACACCTGCATCCTCACTCATCCAGAGCGCAATCCTGTCATCGTGCGCACACCGGAGCGCATGGCGGAGTGGATGCGTAACGGGGCATTGGTTCAGGTCACAGCATCCTCGCTTTACGGTCGCTTTGGCCGCGCTGCCGAAGCTTTTTCCAATCAGCTTCTCGACCGGAACTGGATTCACTTTCTGGCCACCGATGCGCACAACCTGACCTCGCGGCCACCTCATCTGCGCAAGGCGTATGACTACGTCGCCAATCGCGTCGGAACTGAAGCCGCCGAGCGACTATGCACCCAGAATCCGCACGCCGCCATCGCCGGCGCGAAACTCCCCCGGCAGCCAGAACCCCTCGGCCTGCACTCCGGCGAACCGATCAACTTTGCCGCGAAGTTCAAACCTTCTTCGCCCGGGAAGGCAAACAAATCTGCTGGCATCCTCAGACGACTCTTCGGCAGATAGTCCCACTCCCACCCAACGCAAGCTTTCCTGCGCCAGCCATCGCAAGAGTAATTCCCAGGCTGTTCTTTCTTGTCTGGTTGTCCTTTATGACTGTCATTTTCTGGTTGTCATTCCCGCAGGGAATCTGCTTTTGTTTTTCCTCGCCGTCCAACAAAATATCCTCTTGACATCGACGAATAATCCACTACTATACGGTTTTGGATAAATTAGGGACTACATTTGCCGCTTTGTCTGACCCAACCCGTCGGGCGATGATTGAACGGCTCTCCCATGGGCCAGCCACTGTGCATAGCCTGACGGAACCGTTTGCTCTCTCGCAGCAGATGATCTCAAAACATATTGCGTACCTGGTGCGAGCGCGGATCGTGATCAAGAGGAAGCGTGGACGAGAGAGTGTTTGCACCCTTCGGCCAGAGGCGATCAAGACTGTCCGCGATTGGGCGATGAGCTATCGACGATTCTGGCAAGAAAGTCTGGAAAAGCTCGATGTTGTTGTCAATCAGATGAAAGAAATGGAGGTCAGAGATGACAAAGAAAAATGAGATAGAGCGAATGGTTGTCACGAGAGTTTTTGATGCCCCACGCGAGTTGGTTTGGAGGGCGTGGACAGACCCGAAATATGTCATGCAGTGGTGGGGGCCCAAAGGCTTTACTGCGCCAGTTTGCAAGATGGATTTTCGCGTGGGAGGGAAGTTTCTCTACTGCATGTGCTCGCCGGATGGGCAAGAATTTTGGAATGCTGGGGAGTACCATGAAATTGTTCCCTGCGAGAAGATCGTCTCCTCGATGTACTTTGCCGACTCGGATGGAAATCCGGTGGAAGCTGAGCAACTGGAAATCGAACATGAGGCGATCGAAGGTGCACACGATGTGATTCTGTTTGAGGATATTGGCAATGGCCAGACCAGAGTAACCTTCATCGGTAATGAAACCATGGAGAATGCACTCAAGACCGGCCAGGTGGAAGGCATGAACCAGATACTCGACAAAGTTGTTGCTGTGATTGCAGAGTTGGTTGAGGCGAAGTGAGGCTCTTGTGCCTAGATGGTCATCCTGCACGAGACCCGAAAGCAAATCCGGAAGCAGACCTGCGTTGCGGCGGACTACAATCAACCAGAGCATCCTCCCGTTCGCATCCATGTCAGCCATCCGCACCATCGCCAGCAAACACAATCCACGCCTGAAGCAGTTGCGCGCCGCGCTGCT
>JAJZDO010000377.1 GCA_021805955.1 Acidobacteriota bacterium | reverse complement strand
GATTGCCGAAGCCGTCACCGCCATGGAATTGGAAGCTACCGTGGAAGAAATGATGTTCACCATCCACGCCCACCCAACCCTGGCCGAAGCCATGCTGGATGGTTTCGGCAGCGTCGAAAATATGGCCATCAACGCGTAAGTGGCCAAGAATCCCACGTCTCAAAATCGAGACGTGGGGCACCCGCGGTTTTCCTGCAATGCCTCAATATTTTCCATGCTGCTGCATCTCATCCATCTCGGTCGCGTCGAATACACGGAAGCGCTGGAGTTGCAGCGCCAGTTGGTCGCGCTGCGCAAGCAGCGGCAGATTGGCGATGTGCTGCTGCTGTTGGAGCATCCGCCGGTGCTGACGCTGGGACGAAATGCCCATCGCTCCAACATCCTGTCGAGCGATGAGGAACTTGCCCGGCGCGGAATCAGCGTTTATGAGATCGATCGCGGCGGCGACGTCACCTATCACGGACCGGGCCAAATCGTTGGCTATCCGATTCTCGATCTGCGAGGAGAATTTCCGGGAAAAAAAGGCCCGCATCTCGGCGCAGTCGAGTACGTGCGCTGGCTGGAAGAGGCGCTGATTCGCACCTGCGCCGAGTATGGGGTGTTGACCCAGCGCATCGCGGGACGCACGGGCGTATGGACGCTGGCCGGCGGCAGCATTGCAGAGAAGAAAATCGCAGCCATCGGCGTGCATATTTCTCAAGGCATCACTTCCCACGGATTTGCCTGGAATGTGACCACCGACCTGCGCGATTTTCGATTGATCGTTCCCTGCGGAATCACGGACTGTGCGGTCACCAGCCTGGAGGAGGAAATCGACGAACATTCTGGAACGATGCCAACGATGGAGCAGGCCATGCATGCCGTCGCGCGCAATTTCGGCCGCATTTTTAGCAGACAAATTTTATGGACAGAATCGGTGGAAGCGCTGATTCAGGAATACATTCCAGGCAACGATTGAAGCTGTGCGTTCGGGAGAGATCGCCTCTTTCCATCCGGCAAAACAGGCAGGCACGCTGGTAGCCACGGGATCGCTGTTCGGCATCCGGTCATATAGAATGAGTATGTTTGGTGCAATTCGGCAGGGAAAACCGTCCCATGGCGACAAGGAAAATAGAAATTCCATCCCACATTATCTCTGAATTGAAACCCGCCAAGGGACATCAAGTTGCGCCCGTACAAGCAGGTGGCAGACGCCGTACCGAATGATACGAAACCGGGAAAATCTGAAAGCGAAATGAAAGTGGGAAGGAATCCATGCCAACCAACGTAGTGATGCCGCAGATGGGAGAGTCGATCTTCGAGGGGACGATTACGAAGTGGCTGAAGAAGGCCGGCGAAACCGTGCAGCGAGATGAGCCCTTATTCGAAATTTCGACCGATAAGGTGGACGCGGAGATTCCCTCGCCAGCCGCCGGAGTCCTGACCGAGATCAAGATCGCTGAGGGCGCAACCGTCGAAATCAACACCGTTGTCGCGGTGATTGCCGAAGATGGAAACGCGGCGGCATCGAATTCTGCGACAACTGTCGATGCAGAGAAAGAGGCCAAGAAGGAAGCGGTCGCGACCGCGCCGAAGAAGTCGAACGAACCGGATTCCGCTCCCTCTGCAACGGTTGCCGCCCAAACAGCGCAGCCGACGCCAGCGTCCGCGCCGGCCCAGAGTCCGAGCACGGGCGACACCAACGTGGTGATGCCGCAGATGGGCGAATCCATCTTCGAGGGAACGATCACGAAATGGTTGAAAAAAGTGGGAGACACGGTGGCGCGGGATGAACCCCTGTTTGAGATTTCTACGGATAAAGTCGACGCAGAAATTCCATCTCCTGCAGCGGGTGTATTGACGGACATCAAAGTGGCCGAAGGCAATACAGTCGAAATCAACACCGTCGTCGCCGTCATCGGTGGCACCGCCGGCGCGACTGCCCCTGCAACCGCAGCCCCGGCCGCTTCCGAAAAGAAACCTGCCCCAACGCCGCAACTCAGCGCTGCCCCCGCTCCTCAGCCGAGCGCAGCGACGACAGCGGCAGCAGCGACCGGAGAAAAGCAACGTTCCTCCCCACTGGTGCGACGCATCGCGAAAGAGAACAATCTCGATCTTTCTCAGATTCCCGGTACCGGAGCGGGCGGACGCATCACCAAGGAAGACGCACTTGCTTTCCTTGGGCAACGAGGCAAAAGCTCAGCACCGGCAGCAGCTACCCCGCAGACAGTCACACCCATGCCCGCAGTGGCGCCATCTCTAGCGGCATCCGCGCCTGCAGAAGTATCCATCCCGGGCGAACTGGTCCCGTTGAGCAAGATGCGTTCGATTATCGCCCAGCGCATGGTGGAGTCGAAGCATACCAGCGCGCATGTACACAGCGTTTTTAAAATTGACATGACACGGATCGTGAAAATCCGCGAACGCGAGAAGTCAAAGTATGAACAGCGCAACGGCGTCAAGCTGACCTACATGCCGTTTATTACCAGCGCCGCTGTCAGTTGCCTGCGCAAAATGCCGATCGTGAATGCATCGCTGGAAGGCAACGCGATTCGGTATCACAAAAATATCAACATCGGCATCGCGGTCGCACTTGATTGGGGACTGATTGTTCCAGTGGTCAAACATGCGGAAGAACGCAGCTTCCTTGGAATTGCCCGCGGCATCGCGGACCTGGCGGCTCGAGCACGCACGAAAAAGCTGAAGCCGGACGAGGTGGCGGAAGGCACATTTACCATTACCAATCCCGGCATCTTCGGTGAGCAGTTCGGGACCCCTGTCATCAACCAACCGGAGACGGCGATCCTCGCAGTGGGCGGACTGTTCAAAGAGCCCACTGTGGTAACCGATGCCGACGGCAATGACAGCATCGCTGTCCGCCACATCATGCGGTTGACGTTAGGTTTTGACCATCGGATTATTGACGGCGCCGATGCGGGCAAGTTTATGGCTGAACTGAAAAAGACCCTGGAAGACTGGGATGGGGATATCGGCTAGACCGGATTGACGGTTGGTGTATTCAAGGGGCGACCTCCGTTCAGAATGACTCGCTCCCACAATCAACTGCACCAATTGTGAATCCGCTATAGTTAGATTTCGAGCTTTCCACCAAAAGGCGGGCCACCCGGTTCGCCTTTTCTTTTTGGTACGCCGTGCATATTTGACAGCTT
>JAJZDO010001112.1 GCA_021805955.1 Acidobacteriota bacterium | reverse complement strand
CCGTCACGTATCTGGCCAGCGAAGGCGCAGGGTATGTGACCGGTCATGTTTTGGACGTGAACGGCGGGATGTACATGGGCGGCTGAGCGGAAGACGGACGCTCGACACAGATGAAAATTTGCTAAGGTTCTGTTGATCGCGACAGAATGGGCTTCACGTTTTCGTGCGGATTGCCGATGACCGTTTTGAGGAAATTGGCATGCATAGGGAAGCTCATCCAGTCGGTGCGCACGAAGCCGCCGGAGAGTTGGAGCAGAATCACAGTTACTGTGCCCAGCGGAGTCAATCTGGATGCTGCCGTTCCTCGAAGAACGGCAGCCCAGGCGACTGTGAGTGCGGGTGCACCGACTGTGATTCTGCTTTGATCGCGCAACCGGCATTGGCTGTCCCGCCCGAAAGCGACACAGCGGGCGCAATCCGATATTTTGCGCGACAGCCGATCCTGAATCCGCATGGAAAGATTTTTGGCTATGAACTGCTCTTTCGATCCGGACGCGAGGCCGACTTTCGCGGAGATCCGAATGCTGCGACACGGAGCATTCTGGACCAGAGCGTGACGCACGGCGTGGATGCGCTGGCGAACGGCAGAATGGCTTTTGTGAATTGCACACGCGAAGCCATTCTGGAGGAGCAGGTGCGCGTGTTGCCGCAGGGAAAAACCGTGCTCGAACTGCTGGAGACGCTGGAGCCGGATGAGGAGTTGCTGGCAGGGTGTTCGCGGCTGCATCGCGCAGGCTATCGGTTTGCGCTGGATGATTTCACCTGGAGCGATTCGTGGGCTTCGTTTTTGCATCTTGTCGATTACATCAAGGTGGATATTGAGCAGACGGATATGACCGAGCGCATGGCGCTGATGCAGAACCTGCGCCTGCATCATTGTGCGGCTCGCCTGATTGCCGAACGTGTGGAGACGGAAGAGCAGTTTCAGCAGTTGCGGCGAGAGGGTTTTGAGTTATTTCAGGGGTATTTTTTCGCGCGTCCAGCCATCGTGGAGAACCGGACGATCCCGACCAATCGTCTGCTGCATCTGGACTTGTTGCGCGCGCTGCTGGAAGAACCGCTGGACCAGAACAAGCTGAGTGAACTGGTCAAGCGCGATCCGGCGCTGATGCTGCGCCTGTTCCGGTTGGTGAACTCGCCGCTCTACGGCGTGCGCAATGAAATTCATTCCATCCGAATCGCGCTGCAACTGGTGGGAGACGCGGTGTTTCGCCGCATGGCCACGCTGGCTGTGGCGAGCGAGATGGTCGGCGGGCGACCATCGGAACTGCTGCTGCTCGCCTTCCATCGAGCGAGATTCTGCGAATTGGTCGCCGAGCATCGCGGACTGGATGCAACCGAGCAGTATGTGCTCGGCATACTGAGCCTGGTTCCGGCGCTGTTGAACGTGTCGGTTGAATCGCTGGTGAGCCATCTTCCTCTGAGTCGACCGATTCAGCATGCGTTGCTGGGCGCGGAAAATCCCGAACGCGGAACCTTGAACTGGCTGGAGAGCTACGAGCACGGCAAGTGGGTACGCAGCGACGAACTGGCGGGCAGCTTCGGGCTGACGCCTGAGATTCTGGCGAAGCTCTACATCGAGTCTTCGCAGTGGGCGCGGGAGAACATGCCCTGTGAGGAGAGCGAGTCGTAGTTTTGCCTGCAACTTTAAGGTGCTTCGGTAGTTCAAAGATTTAATTCATAGGCTTGGCTGAAGCGGGTGCTCCGCCCTCCCTGCGCCGCGAGGGCATGACACGAATCTCCGTCGCAGTGAACATATCCCCTGTTTCGGAGCCAGCGACACGGATCGTTGAACCAGTCTGCAAATCCATGAGTGTGATGGAATCGCGCATCCTGCGGAAGGACGTGTTCTCATCGACCGTAACGATGTGCGGTTTTCGATCCACAGCGCCCAGGATCGTGATCTTCGTGCCGTTGATGGCTGTAATGTCACCGGCAAGCCAGGTCTTGCCGTAATTGGCTTCCATGGCCTTCAGTTCAGCGGCGCGGGCCGGATTGAGCCGTATGATCGCGACAGCGCCAACCGTTTTTGCGGTATCGTCCACGGCACCGACGGCCGTCAATGCGTCCCCGGCGTGAATCGATGACGCTTCGATCGGTTCCATCCGCGGCCGCATCTCGGATTGACCGCTTCGCCTCTCCGGTCGGGCGGGCTGCTGAAGGATGCGTGTGTTTGGACTGAAATTCACGATGTAGATGTCGCCGCTATCCAGGCGCAGGCTGAAGGAAGACGGTGTCGATGCGGTGACAGTGCCGAGAACGCCACGCGCGCCGGGAAGCCAGGCACCGATTCCGGCACCCATTCCAGCGCCGCGACCACCAGGGCCCATCTGCTGCTGCGCGTCCTGCGCATGGCCGAACAGGGGGCAAAGAAGCAGAAGAAGAATGACGGGGACAGCTCCTGCCCGAGCGCTGTTGAATCGCAGAAAGTATTTCGTCGCGTGCGTTTGCATATCTGTCTCCTTTTGCCGTCTCCAATTCCAACATTTCATTAGACGATAAATTCGATTCGCAGGCTGCATCCGGCGCATCATATTAGACTCATGGCAGCGACAGAGACAATGAATATCCCGATCAAGCGCGAAAACACCGCGCCCACCGTACATGCCTCAGCGGATACCCTGGCCGCATTTCGGACTGCGAGAGCGCGGACGCGGGCGCTGGTGGAACCGCTGAGCGCCGAGGACATGATGGTGCAGACACTGCCGGAGGCATCGCCGGTGAAGTGGCATCTGGCGCACACGAGCTGGTTTTTTGAGTCCTTCGTGCTAGCGCCGTTCGTGAGTTCCTATCGACCGTTTCATCCCGATTTCAAGTGGCTTTTCAATAGCTATTATCAGAGTTTCGCGGCGTTTCCGGAGAAGCATCTTCGGGCTTCGTTTTCGCGTCCGTCCGTGGATGAGATTTTCGCGTATCGCCACCATGTGGATGAGGCGGTGGGGGAGTTTGCCGAGCGAATCCTGAGTGACGCAGAGGCTCAATTCCGTTGCATGCTGGGCATTCACCACGAGCAGCAGCATCAGGAACTGATCCTGACGGATGTGCTCCATGCTTTTGCCAGCAATCCGCTGCATCCGGCATATCGCTCGTTGAATAGCAGTTTGCGGACGACTGCGCCGCCGCCTGAGTTCATCGCATGGCCGGAAGGATTGGTTGAGATTGGAGCCGCGCCGGCGGATGGATTCTCGTTTGATAACGAGCAGCCGATACATCGCAAATGGATCGATCCGTTTCGACTGGCAAATCGGCTGGTGACCAACAACGAATATGCGGCGTTCATCGATGACGGCGGCTATGCCCGCGCGGAGTTGTGGCTATCGGATGGCTGGCAGACAATACAGCGCGAAGGATGGAAGGCACCGCTCTATTGGCGCAAGCATGGAGATCAGTGGAGAGTGATGACGCTCGGCGGCGAGTTGCCGCTCGATGGAATCGGCAGTCATCCGGTCTGCCATGTGAGCTACTACGAGGCGGATGCGTTTGCGCGCTGGGCCGGAAAGCGGCTGCCGACGGAAGAGGAGTGGGAGTACGCCGCGAAGTCAGTTCCCGTGGAAGGCAATCTGCTGGAACGGGAGCAATTTCTTTCGCAGCCTGCTCAGGAAGAGGAGTTGTCGCAGTTGTTCGGCGACGCATGGGAGTGGACGGCGAGCGCATACCTTCCATATCCCGGCTTCAAGCCGCTCGGCGGCGCTCTGGGCGAATACAACGGAAAATTCATGAGCGGAAAGATGGTTCTTCGCGGCGGCTCATTTGCCACGCCCGCCGCGCACATCCGCGCCAGCTACAGGAATTTTTTCGCGCCGGAAACTCGCTGGCAATTTGCCGGAATTCGTCTGGCTGAGTCAGGAGAATGATGGATACTCTCGTCAGCCCGATTGCGGAAGTGGTGAGAGCTGGTTTATCGGCCAGAAAAAAAACTCTGCCTCCGTGGCTTTTTTATGACGCTGCAGGCTCGGCACTCTTCGAACAGATTACGTCGCTTCCGGAGTATTATCTCTCGACGATGGAGCGCGAACTTCTGATGAATCACGCATCAGCCGTGATGGATCGCTGCGCCGATTCGCGCAATCTGGACATCTACGAACTTGGCGCTGGATCAGCGAGGAAGACGGTGCATCTTCTGCGCGCGGCGCTCGCGCGATCCGGCGCAACGCAATATCATCCGATGGATATTTCGCTGGATGCAATGGAGGGTGCCGTGCGGCATCTGGCTCTGGAGCTTCCCGCGCTGCCGGTTCGCCCGGAGGTGACCGACTTTACGCGAGCTGTTCCGGCTCCTGGAAGCCGCTTTGCAGATGGACGAAAGCTGATGCTGTGGCTTGGATCGAGCGCGGGCAATTACGAACCTGCGGAGGCGGTGCGGATTCTCCGTCGAGTAACGGCATCGATGAACAAAGGAGATTGCCTCCTCCTGGGAATGGACCTGGCACCCGAAGAAGGTGGCAAGCCGATGCGTGATTTGATGGCTGCTTATGAGGATGCCGCTGGCGTAACGGCGCTATTCAACAAAAATCTGTTCGTTCGGTTGAATCGAGAGCTGGGCGCTGATTTTGACCTCGACAGCTTCGAGCATGAAGCCCGATGGAATGCCGCAGCCTCCTGCATCGAGATGCATCTCGTGAGCCGCAGGGAGCAGCGTGTCCGCATCGATGCGCTGGAAGAAAAATTCCACTTCGATTCAGGGGAATCAGTCCACACGGAGAATAGCTACAAGCTAAGCACCGAGCGGCTTAAAAGCCTGCTTTGTGACGCCGGGTTTCCGCTTGAAATTGTCTGGACGGATGCGGATCATTGGTATGGCTTGTTCCTTGGTGAGAAAAGTTGAAGCCTGATCAGCAAGGCAGTGCCTGACCTACTTGATCGTCTGATCAAACCTGTAACCCGGTTTTAACTCGCAGTGGTAAACCCGCGCCCGATCCGCGGCTTCGCTATCACGTTCTTCGCAACTGGCCCAACTCATATCACCCTCGGGGCCAAGCGGAAAGACCATGCTGGTACCATTCATTTTGGCTTCCAGGCTGACGCCCTCCTCGTTCGCAGGCAACGTGAAGTTAAGGGTTCGCTCGAAGATGACCGGGAACAAATGATGGACGGCGGAGCTGACAGACTGGTGATAGACTTCGGCTTCGACGAGTATTGTTACGGTGTCGGACCAGTTTGTCACCTGAGCATAGAGTATCTGGCCGTTCTTTTCGCCATGCGAAGAATCGATGCGCGTGAACGGGCACGGGCCTGCGATGCAGGAGATGCGAATTTGCTGGAACTCATTACCAGGCCCGGCATCCAACTGGATTTTCCCGACAGTTGCCTTCCACTTCCCGTTCGGTGAGCAGGGCGGATGGCCTTTGCAGGGAAGGCCGCCTTGATTAGCAATTTCGAACGTGCGCGAGATGCTGCCAATATTCGTTTTGCTTGAGCCATTCTCCACGTAGCGTACGCGGAGATTCGTCATCTGAATGCCTGGCATCGCTGACTGATCGGCTTGATTTCCGGATAAGGCTTCCCGCATGAAAATGATGCGCAACAAATTGCTTGATGACCGCAGACGAACCACAATGGGAAGTTTCTGCGATTGATATTGCGGATGCGTGAGCGTGAGGACGATTCTGGTTCCTGGAAGCAGAACTCGGTGAAGTGGAATGCGGAAATAACCTTCCTCATCCGTGTGAGCGTAAAACGAATGGCTCCCAAACTGCAATTGCATCTGAACATCGGGGATGGGCTGCTGGCCGCGCAGATCCTTGTCCTGACGCAGCACCACACCCTCAATTGTGACGAAGGCAATGCCAGAATCGCGTCGAATCAGAAGCAAGAGCGCCGTGGCCAGCAGCATCAGGCTGGCGGCAAGAATCACTCTTCTTCGGCGACGAGGATATGGCACTCTGAAAATTTCCTACGAATGCAGCATACGCCGGTCTGTCGGGAATCCGCCAGATGCCCGGACAGGCATCGCGAGCGGCATCGAGCGTGTATTCTTTTTTCGTGTTGCGATGGAATCCTCGTGATGAGGATTTCATCGGGAGCGCTGGGAGCATGAGTATCATGCACGATCAAAATTTTCCGCAATCCGAAGGCTCGCCAGGGATGACACGCCGAGAGACGTTGCGGCGCATGCTGGGCCTGTGCTGTGGAGCGGCGGTGCTGAGTGGGCGCGACCAGATGCAACTGCTCGCGGAGGGAAGCAAACAGAACTCTGCGCCCGCAAACAGCCTGCAGAGCCAGATAATCGAGAGCACTCTCAGCCCGGACGACGATGCGCTCCTGGATCAGATCGAGCGCGCGAATTTTCTATTTTTCTGGGAGCAGGGGCATCCGCAAACCGGGCTGATCAAGGATCGATGCAACACGCGCGTGACGGATACGAGTATTGTGGCGAGCATCGCCTCCACGGGCTTCGGGCTGACGGCCATCTGCATTGCGGAAAAGCGCGGATTTGTCAGCCATGCCGAGGCGCGGCTGCGCGTGATTCAGACTCTTTCTTCGTTGTGGCACAGGCTGCCGACACATCGCGGCTTCTACTATCACTTTGCCAATCTGACGACCGGCGAGCGAATCTGGGACGCGGAAGCGTCTTCCGTGGATACGGCGATTCTGCTCTGCGGCGTGCTCATGTGCAAGGCGCATTTCAAGGACGCAGATATCCGCCAGCTTGCGAAGGCGATTTATGACCGCGTGGACTGGTCGTGGTTGTCCGAGGATACGACGATTCTTCCGATGGGCTGGACGCCGGAGCTTGGCTTCCTGGCCAGCCGGTGGGATGACTACAGCGAGCTGATGATGATATATCTGCTCGGCTTGGGGTCGCTCACGCATCCGCTGCACAGCGACGCGTGGACGGCGTGGAAGCGGACTCTGTTTGAATACGACGGGCTGCGCTACATCGGCTCCTATGCGCCGCTGTTTGTGAATCAGTATTCGCAGGCCTGGTTTGATTTTCGCGACAAGCGCGATCACTACGCGGACTACTTCGAGAACTCCATCCTTGCGACCGAAGCGCATAGGCGCTTCTGCGTGGATATGAACACGCGCTTTCCGGACTACAGCAACGCGCTGTGGGGCATCACTGCCTCGGATTCGATTCACGGCTACACCGTGTGGGGTGGTCCGCCGGCGACAGGGCCGATCGACGGCACGATTGTGCCCTGCGCGGCAGCCGGTTCGCTTCCGTTTCTTCCGGCGGAAACCATGCGCGTGCTGCGCACGATTCATGACCACTATCCTCAGGCGTGGTCGCGTTATGGTTTTGTCGATGCCTTCAATCCGCTGACCGGATGGTTCGACACAGATGTGATTGGCATCGACACGGGCATCACCATGCTGATGGCTGAGAATGTGCGCACGGGATTCGTCTGGAGCACCTTCATGCGGAATGAGGAAGCGGTGCGCGGCATGCAGAAAGCCGGTTTTGAAACCTATTATCGCGCGCCGTATTCAAAGCCCGCCTGACTTCCGGGGATCGACGGCTTTTGCTCGATTCAGCGTGCATACGCGCCCGCTTCCCTTCCAGACGGACGGATGACGGATGTGTTGCGCGTCATCGTGGGGACGGTACAATTAAATTTCAGCGTGGATGAGTTGTGCGATCCGCGCGTTGCAGTTCCTTCTGGCGCGGAGATATCTGCGGGTTGCCCTTGTTTTTGAGGAAGGCATGTCACAGGACACCCAGCGCACATCTGCGGAATCACTCTCTGCTCCACTGCCGGATACATCGTCCGGTCAGGCGTGGGCGGATCGCATCCACGCGCTGCGCAACATTCCGCCTGTGTTGAAATTCGTTTGGCAATCGGGTCCATCTGTTGTCTTCTGGAATATCACGATCCGGATTCTCGTAGCATTTTTGCCGGTGGGCATCGGAGTCATCGGTCGATTCATCATCGATGGCGTGAATCGCATTCGCCTGCACGAGCCGCTGCCGCAGCACTTCTGGTGGCTGGTCGTCGCCGAGATGATCCTCTCGGTCGCGATTGGAGTTCTGCTGCGGCTGGTGGATTATTTTGACAGCCTGCTGGCAGATCGCTATACCCATCACGTGAGCGTGGAGGTGATGCGGAAGGCAGCGGCGCTGGACGTGACCGTGTACGAAGATCCAGTGTTCTATGATCGGCTGGAACGCGCGCGCGTACAGGCCACGGACCGTCTGGCGATGATCCAGATGATGGGTCGCCTGATTCAGCAGTCGGTGACGGCGATCGCCTTTTCCGCAGTGCTTGTTCGCTACTCGCCACTGTTGCTTGCGTTGCTGGTGCTCGGCATCGTGCCGGCATTTCTGGGCGAAAGCCACTTTGCATTTCTCTCCTACGCGAAGAATCTGAAACAGACGCCCGTGCAGCGCCAGATGGATTATCTGCGACAGGTGGGTGCCAGCAAAGAAGCTGCGAAGGAACTGAAACTTTTCAATCTGAGCCAATATCTGACGGATCGCTTCAGCGCGCTTTCGCTGCGGATATATCACGAGAACGTGAATCTCAATCGCAGGCGGCTTTTCTGGGGCGGAACACTTGCCATCCTCGGCCAGATCGGATACTACGCGGCCTACGGCGTCAGCATCTATCGAACGATTCAGGGCCGCTACACCGTGGGCGACCTGACGCTGATCACGACGGCAATTCTGCAGGCGATGAGCAATATTCAGATGGTGTTTTCCACCGCATCGGGCGTCGCGGATCAGGCCCTGTTTCTCACCGACCTGCTTGCTTTTTTTCAGATGAAGCCGCGTGTGGAATCTGTTGCCGATGGACGGCGCGTGCCGCGACCGATTCAGCGAGGATTCGAGTTTCGCAATGTTTCTTTCGCGTATCCGGGAACGACTCGGCGCATTCTGAGCGACTTCAATTTCACGCTTCACCCCGGCGAGCGCATTGCGCTCATCGGCGAAAACGGACAGGGAAAGACCACCATCGTCAAACTCATCACTCGGCTGTATGATCCGACCGAAGGAGAGATTCTGCTGGATGGCGTGGACCTGCGCGAGTACGATCTGGAAGACCTGCACAGCGAGATCGGTGTCATCTTTCAGGACTTCATGCGTTATGAAATGACAGCGCGCGAAAACATCGCGGTCGGTCGAGTCGAGATTCCGCACACGCCGCTGGAGATCGAGACGGCGGCGGAAAAGAGCCTGGCGGCGAGCGTGGTTGCCAAACTGCAACATGGATACGATCAGATGCTGGGCCGAAGATTTGAGGGTGGTGTGGATCTCTCCGGTGGCGAATGGCAGCGGCTGGCGCTGGCCCGCGCATATCTGCGCGATGCGCAACTGCTCATTCTGGATGAGCCGACGGCTGCTCTGGACGCTCGCAGCGAGATGGAGGTCTTTGAGCGATTTGCCGACCTGACGCGGAACAAAATGGCTCTGCTGATCTCGCATCGGTTTTCCACCGTGCGCATGGCGGATCGCATTGTGGTTCTGGAAGGCGGTCGACTGGTGGAGGAAGGAACGCATCATCAACTGATGGCGACGGGGGGTCGCTACGCGTCGATGTTCGAAATGCAGGCTGCAAGCTATCGCTGAGGAAAGATGACGGAAGAAACTGTTTCATCCATGAACGACTTTGCAGAGGACTCCGAGTTGGAGGGCAGGCTGCGCGCTGGCGCCAAGGCCGCCGCGGCCTGGGATGTAATCCCATGGCCCGGAAACGCCTGCGCATTTTCGGATCGCGTGGATTCCATGAAGCCCGCTCTGCGCAAGGCGGAAAAAGCATTTCCCCGGCTTCCGCCCGGCAGCATTCCATCGCACCAGCCAGTGAGGATGCGTGCGGTTCAGGAGATGCAAAAGAGCCTTCGCCTGTTGCACACTGCGCTGGCGGATCGTCCGCACGATGCGGAGAAACTGCCACGACAGGCATCTACCGCGCTTCCCGATGAGCCTCGCATTGCAAGCCTGATACAACTCTACCTGGAGCTGGTGGGCTACCAGTTCACGGCGAAGACGCTGCTGCTTTTTCTGGATGCTTTTCAGGAGTCGGAGCCGCTGCTTTACAGGGAGATATGGCAGATCAACGCTCATCTGAAATGCGCATTGCTGGAGAAGATTCTTCGCGACGCGACGGTGCTGCTTGATGCCGCCGACTGCGAGGATGTGGCGCTGCGGACGTTGAACTGTATAACCAGTCTGCGTGAAACGACGTTCATTGACTGGGCTTCGATTCTGGAGCCGCGAATTCTCTTCGACTCGATTTTGCAGCAGGACCCGACGAACACATTTCTCCGGATGGATTTTGAAAGCCGCGAGCACTATCGCAGGAAGATCGCGTTTCTGGCTGGTTATTCTGATTTTGGCGAAACGCGCGTTGCGCAAACCGCGCTTGATCTGGCCCTGCTTGCCGAGAACCGGCCAACCGAACAGCCGCGGATGAATCTGCGCCGAAGACAGATTGGCTACTATCTTTTCGACGAAGGTTTTTCCGCTCTGAGCGTGCGAATTGGCTATCATCCGCCGCTGCTCTGGCGCGTTCGCGAAAAGATTCGTGCTTCGGCCGATGAGTTTTACATCGGCAGCATCGTCATTCTGACCATCCTGTTCACGGCCCTGCCGCTGTTTCCGCTCGCCGGATATGTGCATGTATGGACAGACCTGCTGCTCGGTCTGGCTCTGCTGATCTTTCCCGCGTCGCAGTGCGCGGTGGAGATTGTGAACACTCTGGTCAGCGCGGCCTTTGAGCCTTCGCCGCTGCCGAGACTCGATTTCAGCAGCGCTGTTCCGCCTGATTGCGCCACGCTGGTTGCCGTGCCCACGCTCTTGCTCAATCCGGATCAGGTGCGCGACCTCTTCCTCAGTCTCGAAGTGCGTTATCTGGCCAAC
>JAJZDO010001035.1 GCA_021805955.1 Acidobacteriota bacterium | reverse complement strand
CGATCTGTTCCAGTCCCAATCTGTTTCAGTCCCGATCCGTTGTCGGCTTTGGATACTTTCTCCTGCGCCTCGCCGCTCCCAACCTGCCTCTGCGATTGCAAGACAGGCTTGCGAGTTGAGCTACCTTCAGCTCCACTCAGGGAACTGCGTAACACCCAGATTCAGCGGTGCAATCGCAGCCATATCCGCATCGTTCAGCGTGAAATCAAAGATATTCAGATTCTCCGCGATATGCGCCTTTTGCCTGGATCGTGGAATGGCAACCACGCCACGCTGAAAATGCCATCGCAAACATACCTGTGCGACGCTCTTGCCGTGTTTCTTGGCAATGCCGCTCAGCGTTTGCTGGTCAAACATTCCATGACGACCTTCGGCAAACGGCGACCATGCCTCATGCTGAATACCATGTTGCTTCAGGTAGGCATGTGCCTTGTCTTCCTGAAAAAACGCATGAGTCTCAATCTGATGCACGGCCGGCTTCACCTTCGCATTCGCGATCAGGTAATCCATCTGCGCAAAGCTGGCGTTGCTCATGCCAATCGCCTTGATCCGTCCCTGCCCATAAAGCTCTTCCATCGCCTGCCAAGATCCCTTCCAATCGCCGCCGGAGGGTCGATGAATCAGGTATAGATCGAGGTAATCTGTCTGTAGCTTGTTCAGTGAGGTTTGAAAGCCGCGCTTGGCGTTTTCATAGCCCATATCGGTCTTCCACAGTTTGGAAGTTACAAACAGCTTCTCGCGCTCGATGCCACTTTGCCGAATGCCCTGGCCCACTTCCACTTCATTGGAATAGATCATCGCCGTATCGATCAGGCGATAGCCCAGCGAGATCGCCTCCGCAACGCTTTCTATGCCCACATTACCGGTAAGCGTCATCGTGCCCAGTCCGAGGCGCGGCATCTTCAGGCCATTGTTCAGCGTCACCCACGGAATGGCGTCTCCGGGAGTTCCGGGCGCGGCTAAAGAACGGATTCCGCCCCATCCCAGCGTCATCGCAGCGGCTGCTGTGGTTTGTAGAAACTGGCGGCGATTCATGCCGGCGGAATCTTGTGGCTCCTTCATCGACAGTACTCGTTTCTCGCCGTTGGCTACCGAATCGGTCTTGCCCGGAGTCAACTGCGCTTGCAGGTTGTGAAAACAACGACAGGCGAAACGTGTCAGGCCAGGATACTCAACCCAAGGCTCCGCGCCAGCGCCTTCCCATCCGTCGTCTCGCAGCAACCATAAACCTCTCTTTTACCTGCTGGCAAGTGATCAGCCTCAGCCTGTGAGCGCAAAGGCATTTGCAGAAGTTGTGTCGTTGTGCCGGATCAAATCACAGCAGCAGATGCCAGCAGCAGATCGCAACATCAGGTTGCAGCGGCAGAATCACAAGTCGCCGCGCAATCACTCTTCGCGGGTCGCCATGTGTCGCGCAACCCATTTTGGGCAATGTCCTGGTGGGCCCACCAGGATTCGAACCTGGAACCAAAGCATTATGAGTGCTCTGCTCTAACCGTTGAGCTATAGGCCCGTTGGAGTCGCAAAAATGACTCTCTGCTTGCATCATTGTAGCGGCTCACTGCCTGTTCGAGTCCCGTTCTTGAGCACACAGGCACAGGCCATCCCATCTCCCCCCAAAGCCCAAGGACCCAATGCAAACCGGGACAGGTGGTAGCGAAAGACCAGCAGCGGGCCTTAAACTTGCCTGTTGCGCGTCTTCGGACCAGGGTGCCGGGCGCGGAAAGGATTCCATGAACGCAAGAAAGTCGCAAGTCACTCCTCCCACCACCAATCGCCATCTGATCCGCTGGGTCGAAAAAATGGCAGAGCTATGCCAGCCCCAGCACATCCACTGGGTAGACGGCTCGCAGAAGGAGTATGACCGGCTCTGCGAGGAACTCGTCGCCTCCGGCACCTTCACCCGGCTCAACCCGAAGCTCTGGCCCGGCTGTTTTCTCGCTCACTCCGCGCCCAACGACGTTGCTCGCGTCGAGGATCGCACCTTCATCTGCTCGCTCTCCAAAGACACCGCCGGGCCAACCAACAACTGGGAAGACCCCTTCGCCATGCGCCGCAAGCTGAAGCAACTCTTCCGCGGCTCCATGCAGGGGCGCACCATGTATGTCCTGCCATTTTCCATGGGTCCAATCGGTTCGCCCATGTCGCAGATCGGCGTCCAGCTCACCGACTCACCCTACGTCGTCGTCAACATGCGCATCATGGCGCGCATCGGAAAGCCCGTCTTTGCCGAAATCGACAAGGACATCAAGCGCGTCGTGCCCTGCATGCACTCGGTCGGCGCCCCGCTTGCTCCCGGCCAGCAGGATATTCCCTGGCCCTGCAACGACACCAAATACATCGTTCACTTTCCAGAAACGCGCGAAATATGGAGCTATGGCTCCGGCTACGGCGGCAACGCGCTACTCGGTAAAAAGTGTTTTGCCCTGCGCATCGCTTCGAATATCGCACGCGACGAAGGCTGGATGGCCGAACACATGCTCATCCTTGGTGTCGAGTCTCCTTCGGGCGAAAAGACCTATCTCGCCGCCGCATTTCCCTCCGCCTGCGGCAAAACCAACCTCGCCATGCTCATTCCGCCGAAGAAAGGCTTCAAGGGATGGAAGGTCTGGACCGTCGGCGATGATATCGCCTGGATCAAGCCCGACGCCGAGGGCCATCTCCGCGCCATCAACCCGGAGGCGGGGTTCTTCGGCGTCGCTCCCGGCACCAGCGCGCGCACCAATCCCAACGCCATGGCCACGCTTTCTCGCAACACCATCTTCACCAATGTTGCCCTCACGCCCGAGGGCGGCGTCTGGTGGGAAGGCATGACCAGCGACCCTCCCGCCGAGTGCATCGACTGGCGCGGAGAGCGCTGGACGCCGGCGATCGCCCAATCGACAGGGCGTACAGCCGCCCACCCCAACGGACGATTCACGGCACCCGCCAGCCAGTGCCCATCGATTGATCCCGAGTGGGAAAATCCCGCTGGCGTGCCCATCTCCGCGATCCTCTTTGGCGGGCGACGCGCCTCCACCTTGCCTCTGGTTTACCAGGCATTCAACTGGTCCAGCGGTGTCTATATCGGCGCAACCATGGGTTCTGAAACCACCGCCGCCGCTGCGGGAGCCGTCGGCAAGGTCCGTCGCGATCCCATGGCCATGCTGCCCTTC
>JAJZDO010000031.1 GCA_021805955.1 Acidobacteriota bacterium | reverse complement strand
TAATGGCCGAAAACGTGCGCACCGGCTTCCTGTGGGAGTATTTCATGCGAAATACCGAGATATCTCACGCCATGCAGATGGTCGGCTTCCAGCCAGACCGGAGCATGGTGAAAATACGGTAATTCTGATACCAACTGTTATTACAGAACTTATGGGAGCTACAACAATAGCTTGACCGCCCCAAAAGTTCCAAGCAAGCATCGTCGATCAGAGTAAATAGAGTTACAGTGGCTCTATTGACATCCTCGATATATCTGCGTTGAAGGTGGCAGGTATTGGGTTAAACGCTGTTCAGACTTCATAACTGAAGCGATTCCCGTGCAAGCATGCAGGAAGCCGCACTATGGAACTCCACTGTAGTGCGGCTTCTCTTTGGCAGACCCTGGTTGCAGTGCTATTGATTGACGCCGCTGGCCAGGAATCCCCCATCCACGACCAGCGTCTGGCCGGTGACGAAGGATGCCGCATCGGAGGCAAGATAGACGGCTGCTCCGACAAGCTCCTCGGTGCGCCCGAAGCGCCCCATGGGAGTGCGCAGCAGCAGCTCCTGACCGCGTGGAGTACTGTCGAGCAGAGCTGCATTCAACTCTGTGCGGAAGACGCCGGGCGCAATCGCATTGACAGTGACGCCTTCGCGTGACCACTCGACGGCAAGAGAGCGCGTGAGCGAGGCAACGGCAGCTTTGCTGGCAGCGTAAGCGGCCACTTCCTTGAGCGCGACGAAACTGTTGAGCGAGGCAATGTTGAGGATGCGTCCGTAACGATTGGCAAGCATGTGAGCGCCGAAGACCTGACAGGCGCGGAGGGTTCCTGTCAGGTTGGTGTTCAGAATGTCCTCCCACTCGGCTTCCGACTGCGTAAGCGTTGGGGTGCGCTTGATTTTGCCTGCGCAGTTGATGAGGATATCCACCTTGCCGAAGGCAGTCAGTACGGCGGCAAGCAGCGACTCCAGCGAGGCTCGATCGCAAACGTCTGAGGTCTGGCGCAGAGTGCGTCGACCACGCGCTTCCACGGCTGCGGCTGCTTCCTCCACCTGCTGCTCGCGCCGCGCGGTGGCGATAACGTCGGCACCAGCGTCGGCCAGCCCGAGACTGAGCGCGAGACCGATACCCGAGGTGCCTCCGGTGACTACGGCGACTTTGCCTTGCAGACTCAGGCTTTGCATCCAGACTCCTTTACTGTTTCCATGCGTGAATCGATTCGAGATACCCCAGAATTTCAGAGACGGTTTGCTCCGGTGTTCCCTCAACCGAGACGCGCCATGCGTCCTCCGGTTCTTCGAGCGTGGCAAGCTGACTGGGCAACAGATTTGGATTCATATACTGGTGCTGCCGTGCCAGAATCCTCTGCTCGATGAGCGCCGACGGTGCATACAGCAGGACGAAGCGCATCTGTCCGGGAGCAAGTCCGCGCGACAACTCTTCGCGGGCCATGGCGCGCAGTGCGGAACAGGCCAGAATGACAGACTCCTTTTGCGCGATGTGCTGCACGATGCGGTCATGCAACGTGCGCAGCCAAGGCAGCCGATCGTCATCGGTAAGCGGGGTGCCGGAAGCCATCTTCCGACGATTGGCTTCGGAGTGATAATCGTCCGCATCTTCAAAAATCCAGCCGGTGCGTGCGGCAAGCAGCGAGCCGATTGTCGTCTTACCGATGCCGCTCACGCCCATCAGAACAACAATCATGACGCGCGCCCCAGGAAGACCGGCGCGATATGACGATCGAAAAGATTCTCCGTCACGTTCCGCGCAATGATGGTTTCATTGTCTTCCAGCAATCGCAGGTACCTGTCGCCCATCTTTGCCGCGATCTTGAAGCCAACGTGAAGCAACTGTCGGAAGCTGCTGTTGTAGCCCGGTGCGCTCTGCACATGGCGCAATGCCTCAGTGAACTGCGCAGAGGTCCACGCAGCAACAGTGGCCACCGAGGGCAATTGCGCCGGATCGATATCGATGACGGTGGCATAGGGCGCGCAAAGCTCATCCTTGTGCACAAGAGCCTCAGCATAAATCTCCCTGGCCAGCGCAAGGCCGTCGCCGCCTGCTTCGGCCAGGCCAATCAGTTCTTCGAGCCAGGTGGTTCCCGCCGTCTTCAGGTGAACACCTGCATCCAGACGTTGCATCGTGCGATATATCGGCGCATAGATAGAAAACTTATCACTGCCGGAGTGCACGCTGAGTTTGAGCGACTGAGGCAGTCCAAAGTGCTCGACCGCATACGCAATAGCGGCGATATCCAGTCCGAATTCGCGTTCGAACTGTACGACATCTCCCACGTAATCCACACCTTTGTTGAAGCGTCCACTGAATTTGGGAGCGATGGTCTGAATGGGAATGCCTTCGTCGGCGATGGCTACGAGGATCAGCAGCAGTTCAACCGGCGTCTGCGCAACGTCTGTCTCATCCATTGAAATCTCGGGCAGAAAACTTCCTTCACCTTTGGCGGCAGCGATGTGGCGATAGACGGATCCCGCCTGTTGTACGGCTGCCAGATATTTTTTCGCCGTCGTGCGCAGCGTAGCTTCTGTGATGGAGAAAGTCTCCGTGGAGCCGATCAGGCCAATGTCTCCGATGAGGTTGGCATGGCGATCCACGAATCCGTTTACAGCATCGGCGGCGGCGGGCTTGCCGATCGCATCGGCCACATCGATCGTATAAAAATCACAGGAGGACAGAAAACGGTCCACCGTCGGCAGTGTAATGTGGTCTGCGTCGCAGAAGTAGCTTCCGGTCCAACCCATCTCCTGCACGGCAGCGTCGGCTGCCTGGCGGACGGAAGAGGGTTCCGAGCCTATAATCCGATGTTCGCGGTTAGATTTATTCCACACCGGTGTCACTCCCACGCCAGCATGCAAGGCTTGGATGCACGCCTGCAACTGAGCCTTTGTCTGGTGGGCGAAACGATCACCTGTCCCGATGGAATATCTACCCAGCTTTTTCTGAGTGCTCACCGTGATTCCCCTCTCCTAATCTGCTTGGGTGCGCCCAGAGTCCAAGCCCTGGATTGGCAATGTAAAAGAAGTCTTCTCCGGCCACGCGGTTGTATCCGGCGTTCCGTTTTTCCGGCTGGTAAAGCTCCAGCATCCGATCAAGCTGACCGTAGGCAAAACCCACGCCTTCCACTTCGGATTGCGTCAACCCGCCCGGACACCAGACG
>JAJZDO010000501.1 GCA_021805955.1 Acidobacteriota bacterium | reverse complement strand
GCGAAAGGCTTGGCAGAAATCCTGCATGCCGATCGCTCGGCATGCAGTGGGAGGGGCGGAAAGAGCGGTGCCTTGCAGCGTTGAGCGCGATACGGGGAGGTTGCGCTCGACGGCGGGTCAACGATCAGGGCTCTTTCGTCACAAAATACTTCTAGGTGGAAACGATGGTCCCATTGAGCCCATTCGGGTAGAAACCGCCGGAAGTTACCCCTGTCGACGTGTTGGCATACACGATGTTCAGGACTTCCTGGGGCGTGCGTTCGATGGCAAGTGCGCCCTTCTCGCAGAAGTACGCGGAAGTAGTTGGGGGCACATCCATCGAGTCCGTCGCTGAGGAGGTCAGCCCCAGTTGAATGAGGTTCTGACGGATGTTGCTGGCGTGATAGGCTTCGACGGCGAGAATTTGCGCCGCGTAGGTCAGATCCGGCACGCTGCTGACGAGGTATTGCGCCGCGCCAATGTAGGCGCTGACGCCGGTATCCTCGAACGCGCGTGCGACCTGAAGAAACAGGGTTTGATTGTTGATGGTGCCGAGAGCGCCCAGGTTAATATTCGGCATGGCAACGGCCGCGCTGCCAAGAGCGCTGCGGAGAAGTTCCACGTGGGTCTTTTCATCGTCGGCAATCTGAGCCGCGATGGCCGCGATCGTTGGAGAGAAGTTCGTTACCTGGGCGCCCCCGGTAACGGCGCCTGCCCCGGAACCCATATCGGCGCTGGACAGACCCGTGCCAGTGGTGGCGTACAGGTAGAAGCTGGCTTCCAGGTATTCGAGATTCAGAGCGAAATTGAGAACGTCGTTCGGTTGGGGAGTGCCGGCCATGACTGGCGGCACGGTTGACTTCATACTGCTACCGCACCCAAGAACCATGGTTGCGCCAGCGGCGAGACCTGCGGTGCCAAGGCCGGTGAGAAAGCGGCGGCGATTCAAAGCGCGAGAATATTGAATCCGATTCAATTCCTGTTCGGGCGTGAGCACTTCCACTGCATCAGTCATCTTCATCATGACCCTCCTGCAGTTAGTACGGGGTAGAGGAGCGGATGGATTGGATGATCCGAATTTTTTTCTGGAGTTGGCTGCAAAGATACCTGGCGCGCGAATGGATTCTGAAATGCCGCAGCGAAACGCACCGCTTCGCGTTGTCAGGTGAAAAGATTGTTAGCGGGCGATTCGAGCGCACAAGAAAATGCCCCGAAGACTTTCAAAATGAAAGCCTGCAGGGCAAGATGAAGCGGGCTGACGATTGCGACTCGATTACTTGTTGAGCTGCTCCATCAAATTATTGATCATGCGGTTCAGATCGGTGTCGGTGTGGCGCAGCTCGTCGATTTTGGCAATGGAATGCATCACGGTTGTGTGGTGCTTGTCTCCAAAGTGGCGGCCGATTTCCGGTAGCGAAGCTTCCGTCAACTGCTTGGCGAGATACATGGCGATCTGCCGCGGTACGACGATCGAGCGGGAATTGTTCTTCTGTTTCAGTTCCGTGATCTTCATGCCGAACTGATCGGCGACGGCGCGCTGAATCACCTCAATCGTCACCTTGCGCACCTGGGTGTCGATGAATTGTTTGAGGCATTGCTGGGTGACGGCCAGCGTAATCTCCACGCCGTGCAAGCTGCACCAGGCCAGCAGACGGACCAACGCGCCTTCCAGCTCGCGCACATTGGTGCGCACGTTGGAGGCGACAAACAGCGCCACATCGACGGGCAAAGTGACGTGCTCGCTCTCCGCTTTCTTTTGCAGAATCGCGACCTTCGTTTCCAGATCGGGCGGCTGGATGTCGGCGATCAGGCCCCACTCGAAGCGATTGCGTAACCGATCTTCAATCTCCGCCAGTTCTTTCGGCGGACGGTCACTGGCGATGACAATCTGCTTCATGCTCTCGTGCAGCGCGTTAAAAGTGTGGAAGAACTCCTCCTGAGTGCGTTCCTTCTGCGCCAGGAACTGGATGTCGTCGATCAGCAGCACATCGACCGAGCGGTACTTGTCGCGGAAGCTGGACATGCGGTCGTAGCGAAGAGAGTTGATCATCTCGTTGGTAAACTTTTCGCTCGACACATAGCAGATCGAGGCCTGCGGCTGGTGCCGTTTTACTTCATGTCCAATGGCGTGCATCAGGTGCGTTTTGCCATTGCCGACCGATCCATAGAGAAACAGCGGATTGTAGGCCTTGGAGGGGCGCTCGGCCACAGCTTCCGCTGCGGCGCGGGCAAACTGGTTTCCATTGCCGATCACGAAGGCATCAAAGGTGTAGCGCGGATTCAGTTGCGCGGCGGTGTCCCAATCGAAGCGCGCTTGCTGCGGTGGCGCGGCTGGATTGCTGTTGTAGCGATTGCGCGTGGGGCTGGCGGAGCGTGTCGGTTGCGGCGCGAAGCCTCCATCCTGGCGGACGCGGGGCGCGGGAGCTTCCTGCTCGACAGCCTCGAAGGAAACCTCGTCGACCTCCAGGCCGAGCTGGTCGACGGCTTCCAGGATGTGATCGTTGTACCGTTCCCCGATGTGTTCAAACTCGCGCGTGGGCACGGTGACGACCAGAACTCTGCCTTCGATGCGGCTAAAGCGTGTGGGCTTGAACCATGTGTCGAAGGACTGATGGTTAATCTTTTTCTCAAGTGCCGTCAGAATGCGAAGCCAGGGATTGATGCTTGAGGAAGCTGTAGCGAGAAATGACATACTGTTTTCACTTTCAACGTTGCGGCGCGACTGCCAATGCAAACAAGAAATTCACATTGGGAGCTTGCTCTTTCAAAGCTAAAAAATCAAGCAAATTCCATGTCCAATGTACGGGCCTGAAATCCAAAAGGGTGGTGCGAAATATTGACTGCGGTTTGTCCGATACTCGCTGGAAAGTGGTCGGCCTGGGACGGTCGGAGCACATGAAACGGGTTCTTCGGATGACACTAACGAAAGCCGATACTAGCACATTCATGCGCCGGTGGCAGCAGTGTTTTCTACACAAACTCATTTCTTTTCGAAACTGCACCAAAGGTGGTGAAAGAGCATCTCGGATGCCATATTTGAACGGATGGAACAAGATGTATCTCACAGAAGTTGGGAAGTGCTGAAAACCTTTTTACCCAAACCCGCATCCTGCTGACACGACGTTGGAGAATCACTTCCGACGGAGAGTACACAGATAGAATAGCGGACCGGCGGCAGC
>JAJZDO010000069.1 GCA_021805955.1 Acidobacteriota bacterium | reverse complement strand
CAACGGATGCCGCGGTCAGCGCCTCCATCTCCACGCCCGTCGGCCCGGTTGTCGTCGCCATCGCCTCAATGCGCACCCCGCCTGCGACGATCTCCGCCGTCACGTCCACGCGGCTCAGCGGCAATGGGTGACACATGGGAATCAGCAACGCTGTCTGCTTGGCGGCCTGGATGCCGGCAAACCGCGCCACCTCCAGAGGATTGCCCTTGGGATTCGCCGGAAGCGCCTCCAGCACCTCCGCGGAGAGTTCCACAAACGCCGAGGCAACGGCTTCACGCCGTGTTGGAGTCTTCCCTGAAACATCCACCATCGACGCTCGCCCCGCTGCGTCAAAATGGCTAAGCTTCTGCTCGTTGCCGGACTTTGTTTTGCTCATGATCGCTAGTATAGGCGTCGTTCAGTGGAAATCAATTTGCGCAAAATCTGCTTCTGCCTATCCTGTTCTGCCGCAGTGCATCGTTACATTCAGTTCCAAGCGTCATATCACTCTCGGATTAGGATAATGAAAGTGGGAGGACGCAAATGGAAAAGGCAACATTTGGCGCTGGATGTTTCTGGGGCGTGGAAGCTGCGTTTGCGCAGATTCCGGGCGTGACCGCGACGGCGGTCGGCTATGAAGGCGGCGCGATGCAGTCGCCCACCTACAAGGACGTTTGCACAGATCGAACCGGACATGCCGAGGTGGTGGAGGTTGAGTTCGATCCAGCGCGAGTGACGTTTGGACAGCTTCTGGACGCGTTCTTTGCGCTTCACGATCCAACCCAGATGAATCGTCAGGGGCCGGACTGGGGAACGCAGTATCGCTCGGCCATCTTCTATCACGGTGAGGAACAAAAAGCTCAGGCTGAGGCCAGAATCTCCGAACTCACGGCTGCAGGTCGATATGCGCCGAAGCGCATTGTCACAAAAGTGGAGCCGACACAGACCTTCTGGCGCGCCGAGGAGTATCACCAGCGCTATCTGGAGAAGCGCGGCCTGGCAAGCTGCCACATCTGAGAGCTTACTGAAATTAAAAAAAGCCGGGGGAGCAGATGCTCCACCCGGCTGCAAGCCTTCTGGATATTCAGAAGATGAATTTGGCCGCGAGCTGCACCTCGCGACCGGTGTTGGATTGTGAGTTGATCTGGCCAAAGGTTCCATCGTTCACGCCTGCATCCGGACCGTTAAAGATCGGGTGGTTGAAGGCGTTGAAGGCTTCCAGACGAAGCTGTACATTGAACCTTTCGTTTGGCCCGAAGTAGTTGTTCTTGAACGCCGACAGATCAGCATCCACATAGCCCGGGACGCGCACATTGGGCAGCACGCGCGGCGCATTGCCGATGGTGAACGGAGCCGGTTGCGAGAAAAGACCGGTGTTGAACCACTTCTGACGATTGGGATTTGCGATATTTGGATCGCCCGGCGCTTCGTTTGGTCGCTGGCCAAAGCCAAGCAATCCGGTTTCATTGTTCACCGCTCCCAGCACTACAGGCGTGCCAGTATCCCACTGCACAATGCCGTTCGTCTGCCATCCGCTCACCAGCGCATTCACAAGAGTTCCGCGGTTGTTGAGGAAAAACTTGCCACGCCCGAATGGCAGGTCATAGACATAGCCCGCGACGAAGGTGCGCGAGATGTCCTGGGAAGACAGACCAAACTCCGCCTTTGGGTTGTACTGGTTGGCATAGGTCTGGCTTGTCGGTCCCAGGTAGCTTACGACGCTGGCTGCGTTATCCATCAGCTTGGACCCTGTGAAGGCGATCAGCAGAGAGAAGCCGTTGCTGTAACGCTTGTCGACTTTGACAGTGAGGGCGTTATAGTGCGACCCGGAGTCCGCCTTGCGGAAGCTCGAGACGCCGTTGTACTGCGGATAGGGCCGCAGCAGATAGTCATAAGGAACTGTCTGCGAGGTGAACGGCGAGCCAGGCGTAGTGATGATCCCATAAAAAGGATTCTGCGTGCTGGCCAGGAGCTTGTTGCCCAGGGTCAGGTAAGAGGGCTCGACCTGCGAGAACGGCACACCGGGATCACCGTTGATGAGGAAGTGGCCGGCGTTGTAGATATAGCCAACCTCGACGACGGTGCTTGGTGTGAGCGAGCGCTGGACGTTCAGATTGGCTTCGATGGAGTACGGATTGCGGTAGGAGTCGAAGAAGGTATCGCTGATTCCCAGCCCCAGGAAGGTATTTGGCCCCCCGGCGACACCTTGCGGCAGGTTAAAGCCACCCGGCGCGGGATTGTCAAAGGTAGTTGCAACGGTCTGCTGGTTATTCAGCGTGAAGTTGAATCCTGTCTGGCTGGTGAAGCCATCCGTACCCGCACCGCCCGTGGTGCCGGCAGCCTGCATCTCCGAAGGCTGGAAGATGAGACCGTAGCCTCCGCGGACAACCGTCTTGCTGTCTGGACTCCAGGCAAATCCGACGCGCGGTGCAAAATCCTTCCACTGTGTCGGTCCCTGATGGCGTCCGTACTTGCTCTCCGGCGTGCCCACAAAGACCATTTGACCCACAAGGTCACCGCAATGCAGACACGCGTTGGAGGGAATCTGCGCCGCAATGGGGGAGGGCAGACTGTTATCCCAGTAATCGAGACGATTGTGGCGCTCCGTGCGGGGAATATCCACATCCCAGCGCAGTCCGAGGTTGAAGGTCAGGTTCGGCGCGGCTTGATAGTCGTCCTGGATGTAAGCCGCGGCATAGGCACTGGAGGTGGCCAGCGAGATATCGTGAGTGATCTGTCCATAATCGGAAAGCCCCAGCAGCATCGTCGCAAAGGAGTCGCCCGAGCCGTCAAAGTTGTTGACCGTCTTCTCGGTCCAGTCCTGTCCGATGCCGCCAAACTGACCGGAGGGATAGCCGTACTGGTAGAAATTCAAAAAGAGCTTGCGCCATTCGCCACCGATGGTAATCGAGTTTCCCTTGTAGACTTTCACAATGCTGGGATCGATATCGGCTGCGGATGGGTCCTCCAACAGCGGAACATAACCACCGGAACCGACCCCGGAGTATCCCTGATTCACCTGAAATTGCGGAAAGACATTCGGTTCGCGATCAGCAACCGTCAGATAAGAGTTGGGAAACTGAAGACTGGCCAGATCAAACGGCTGGCCAAAGGTCGAGCGCACATAGGTGGAGCGGCTGAAACCTCCGCGCAGGTCCAGAATCAGCGAGGGCGAAAGTGTGA
>JAJZDO010000744.1 GCA_021805955.1 Acidobacteriota bacterium | reverse complement strand
GGCGGCCAGCTTGAACTCCCTGGTGAACTGCCTGCGTGACACTCCCATGACTCAATTCTCCATTCATTGGATTTTGAGCCTTAACCGTTTGTGTCAAAAATGGGGACAAGTCCAGAACCATCTTTCGGCGAGTATCGTATCTGTGCCAGGCATTGTTTTCAAGGGCCGCTTGATCCGTTTCAATTCTCAGGAGGAATTTCACTTGCGCCATTATTCCCGTTCCCTATTCGCCTGCCTGTTCGCAGTGTGCGCGGCGCTGCTGTCATTCACTTCCATACCTGCATTGCAGGCGCAGCGGTTGCCCACAGACGCGACACCCCAGCATTATTCTTTGACGCTGGAACCAGATTTGAGGGCGGCCACATTCACAGGCAAGGAAGAGATCGATGTAACCCTGGCAAAGCCATCCACCAGCATTACGCTGAATGCGGCGCAAATTACATTTCAGAATGTGACGATCGCCGCCAATGGAAATACGCAGACAGCGAATGTTACCGAGAACAAGCCGAATCAACAGGCGACGCTCCACGTAGCCAAGGAAATACCGGCGGGCGCAGCCACCATCAACATCCAGTACACGGGAATTTTGAACGGTCAACTGCGCGGGTTCTACCTGTCAAAAACGGCGCGTCGCAACTACGCCGTTACCCAGTTTGAACCCACCGACGCACGGCGCGCGTTTCCATCGTTCGATGAACCGGCATTGAAGGCGACGTTTTCCACGACGCTGATCGTCGACAAGGGCGACACTGCCATTTCGAATACCAACATCGTTTCCGATGAACCCGGGCCGACGCCAGACAAGCACACCATCCATTTTGCCACTACGCCGAAGATGTCCACCTATCTGGTCGCTTTTCTTGTAGGAGATTTCAAGTGCCTGTCAGGAGAGAGCGATGGCGTGCCCATCCGAGCCTGTGCGACTCCAGATAAGGCGCAGATGGGTGCCTACGCTTTGCAGGCGGCGGAATTCTTTCTGCACTACTACGACAATTATTTCGGCATCAAGTACCCGATGCCGAAGCTGGACATGATTGGAATTCCGGATTTTGAAGCGGGGGCGATGGAGAATTTTGGCGCCATCACCTACCGTGAGAGCGTCTTCCTGATCGATGAAAAGACTGCTTCGACCAATGCGAAGAAAACCGTAGCCATTGACGTAGCTCACGAGATGGCGCACCAGTGGTTCGGCGACATGGTCACGATGAAGTGGTGGAACAATTTGTGGCTGAACGAAGGGTTCGCCACCTGGATGGAGTCGAAAGCGGTCGCAGCGTGGCGTCCACAGTGGGGAGTTTCGCAAGATGAGGCCCTATCCCTGGATGGTGTGTTGAACTACGATGCCGGCAAGGTGACCCGTGCAATTCGTGCCAAGGCCGATACGCCGGGAGAGATCAATGAGATGTTCGATGGAATCACCTATTTAAAAGGCGGCGCCGTGCTGGCCATGACGGAGAACTACGAAAGCCCGGAGGTCTTCCGGCAAGGTGTGCACAAATATCTTGAAGCGCACATGTACGGCAATGCGACCGCCGAAGACTTTTGGAATGCACAGACGGAAACGAGCGGGAAGCCGATCGATAAAACGATGGACAGCTTTATCACTGAGCCGGGAGTTCCACTGCTGACGTTCACTTCGCCCAAGGGCGGATCGACAGAGGTTTCCCAGCAGCGTTTCTTCCTTGACCCGGAGACGCATGTCGACCATCCGCAAACGTGGACGGTGCCGGTATGCTTCCAGGCGGGCGAGACTCCCAAATGCGAGTTGCTATCCGCGGCACAGCAGAAGCTGTCTGCACCGGACGCGGATTTCTTCTTCGCCAACGCGAACGACCGCGGCTACTACCGCACGTTGTACGATGCCGCCGACTACGACAAAATCCTGAGCATGGCGGAAACCAAACTGTCTCCGGCTGTGCGGATCGGGTTTGCGGGGAATGAGTGGGCGCTGATGCGTTCCGGACGCAGCAGCATTGGAAATTATCTAGATCTTGCCTCGGTGTTGCGCAACGATCCCAACGCGGACGTGATCGAAAACCTGGCGGGCGCAATCGGCGCAACCGACGAAAGGATCGCAACGCCGGAGGACCGGACGAAACTGGCGGCCTGGGTTCGGCGGGAATTTCGGCCATCGTACGACAGCGTCAAAGATATATCGCCGTCCGATTCCGTCGAGAAAAAACAGCTCCGGGCCACATTGTTCGGCGTGTTAGGAGAAATCGGTCGCGATCCGCAGATCGTTGCGCAAGCGAAAGCCCTGACGACTCAATACATTGCAGACCAGGCCGGCGTGGAGCCTTCACTGGTGCGGCCGGCGGTGACGATCGCCACGGAAAATGGCGACAGCCATTTGTTCGATCAGTTACAGCAACTCAGCAAGACATCGAACAACCCGGACGTGAAGATGACGGCCTTGATTGCGTTGGCCAATTTCCACGATCCCGCTCTGGTTCGCCGCGCGCTTGATTACGCAACCTCCGGCCAGGTTCGGAATCAGGATGCCATCTTCCTGTTTGTCGTGGCGCTACGCAGTCGCGACACCAGGTCCATTGCGTGGGACTACATCCAGAAAAACTGGGAGAAAGTACATGCACAGATGACGACCATGATGGGGGGATATCTCGTAGAGTCGACTGGCTCTTTTTGCAGCGCAGAAAAAGGCCAGGAGGTGCAGACCTTCTTCGCTGCGCATCCGGTTGAGGCAGCACAGCGGGCAGTTCAGCGCGCAACAGATGCCATTCACGACTGTACATCTCTACGGGCTGCGCAGCAGCCAAAGCTGACGGAGTGGCTGGCGAAGCAGCATTTGCCCGCGGGCGGAGAGTAAATTTTTCTGGATAACGAATTTTCGATCCCACTCAAGCCAAAAGAAGGCTTGAATGGGGCACCCAGGCTGCGTTTGGATCAATATCCGTTGGCGATCAAATATTCTGTCGTCAATTCGAACGGCTTGTCTTTCACAGCGGGAGCGGCAGCCATCTGTTCGGCATATTTCGCCATCACGTCTACTTCAATGTTGACAGGGCTGCCGGGCGTTAGCGTATGCAGGTTTGTCACGGTGTATGTGTGCGGAATGATCGCGATGGTGACGACGGCACCGGCAATGCGAGCGACGGTGAGGCTGATGCCTTCAATCGCAATCGAGCCTTTCTCCACCACGTAAC
>JAJZDO010000740.1 GCA_021805955.1 Acidobacteriota bacterium | reverse complement strand
AAAGAGACTGCGAATGGGCTGGGCAATGTCTCCGGGCGAAAGGGCGGCAAGCGCGACCTGATACAGCAACGGCTGGAAGGTGTGGTGGTTGCGTCGGTCGATCAGCATCACATCTACTGGTTTGCCGGCCAGATGCATGGCAGCCTGAAGACCGGCAAAGCCTCCGCCGACGATCACAACGCGAGGTCTCTGGGTGTTGATTCCACTCTGCATTCTCATGCTCTAAGGTTCCTCATTTACGACGGACCGACATCTGCCGAACTCTACATGTCATAGATTAGGATGCGATCGGAGCGGATTCTTTGTGATGTAGCCTGATTGCGGAAAAATTGGGGTGTGCCGGGCGGAATTCCTGTGTTCATGCCCGCGGCTTCGGGACCGAATGTGGCCCGAATCTTTCATCCTTACGGACGCATCCACTCCCGATACACTAGTGAAAAGATTATGACAGACGAAATTCGCGACACCATCATCGTCGGAACCGGATGCGCCGGCTTGACGGCTGCCATCTATGCGGCTCGCGCCAATCTGAAACCGCTCGTTCTCGAAGGGCATGAGCCAGGAGGCCAGCTTTCCATCACGACGCTGGTCGAAAATTTTCCCGGCTGGCCGGAAGGCATTCAAGGTCCGCAGTTGATTGAGAATATGCGGATGCAGGCTTCGCGCTTCGGCACCGATTTTCGACTGGGCCATCTGAGCAGCGTAGATCTTTCGAAGCGGCCTTTCCGACTGCATGTGGGCAAGGAAGTGTTGCATACTCGCACGCTGATCATCGCCAGCGGAGCTTCGGCGCGCTGGCTGGGGCTGCCCAGCGAGCAGGCACTGATTGGTCATGGGGTGAGCAGTTGTGCTACATGCGACGGCTTCTTTTTCTCCGGTCAAGAGATCGCTGTGATTGGCGGCGGTGATTCCGCGATGGAGGAGGCGTTGTTTCTGACCCGCTTTGCCAGCAAGGTGACATTGATCCATCGCCGCGAACAGTTTCGCGCTTCGAAAATCATGCTGGACCGCGCCATCGGCCACGAGAAGATCCACTTTCTGACGAATACTGCCGTGGAAGAAGTGCTGGGTGTCGAGCAGAAGGAAGTGACTGGCTTGCGCCTGCGAAACCTGGTGACGCAAGAGAGGTCAATTCTTCCCGTCAGCGCCATGTTTCTCGGTATTGGCCACGTGCCCAACGCGAAAATGTTCACTGGGCAGATTGACCTGGACGACGATGGATACATCCGCACGCACGACTACGTTTTCACTCGCGTGGCCGGTGTGTTCGCATGCGGCGATGTTCAGGACCGCCGGTATCGCCAGGCCATTACCGCTGCCGGGAGCGGCTGCATGGCTGCGCTCGAGGCGGAAAAATACCTGGAAGATCACGGCCGTTAAGCCGTTCTCCATGTCGATTGCCGACAATATTGCGCTGGTCGAAGAAGAGATAGCCGCAGCCTGCCGCCGCGCAGGTCGTCCGCGTGCAGACGTGCGGTTGATGGCGGTCTCGAAGACGCATCCGCCGGAATGGATTGTGGAAGCTTTCGCCAACGGCGTCCGTCTGTTCGGCGAAAATCGCGTCCAGGAATATGCCGGCAAACGAGTTGCGCTGGCGGCGGCTGCGGGCCTGTTTACCGGTCCAGAGCCAGCCAAGATTCATTGCATCGGCCCATTGCAATCCAACAAAGCTGTGCGTGCTGTCCAGATTTTTGACGTCATCGATACGGTCGACTCACTTCGCCTTGCGGAGCGGCTCGAACAGGCGGCTGCCGAGGCTGGCAAGTGCCTGCCGATGTCGATTGAGATTAAGCTGAGCCCGGAAGCGTCGAAGCACGGCTTCATTCCTGACACAGCCGAGCTGAACCAACTTCTTGAGCGGCTGCCTGATTTACATCATCTTGACGCGCAAGGATTCATGATGGTCCCGCCCTTTGTCGACGACATTGAACGCGTGCGACCTTATTTTCACCAGTTGCTCTTGCTGCGAGATTCCATTGCGCGCCGGTATCCGAGGCTGGCCCTGAATGAGCTTTCGATGGGCATGTCTCATGATTTTCCAGTTGCGATTGAGGAAGGTGCAACGCTGGTGCGGATCGGCACGGCGATCTTCGGAGCGAGACCTTCGAAATGATTGTGGAATCTTCTGTCAAGGTACGGGACACGCAGCAGGGAACCGTGTTTGAGGTGCGGGTACAACCGCGCGCAAAACGCACGACCATTCTTGGCGTTCTGGATGGCAGGCTGAAGATTGCGCTGGCTTCTCCGCCTGTCGATGGACGCGCCAATGAAGAGCTTCGAGAATTTTTGCAGAACTTTTCAGTGTCCCGCGTACTGCAATCGTCGTGCTCGCCGGAGGACATTCGCGCAACAAGCGGGTGTTGATTTCACATCGGCAGAGCGCGCAAATCTCCGCCGCCATCGAGCGTGTCCTGCCCGGCACGGGTGTGCCCGGTGCTGAGCGCAGGTAAGAGGTTGGCACAGAACGCGCGTGCGCCTTCTATACACTGGACGGGTCCTCATAACCTCTTTTTTCGGGGCTGGTGCTCATGTCATCGCTCTACGCCGTGGTCCTAGGCATCGTTGTCCTAACGCTGCTGGTCGTCTCTATGTCGCAGCTCCGCGGCGTCAAGACGAAGGCCGACTATCTGCTTGCAGGCCGATCTCTGCCCGCGTTTGTGCTGGTTTTCACGTTGCTGTCTTCGTGGATTGGGGCAGGTTCTTTGTTTGCCGGAGCGGAAAACGCGTATCGCAACGGGTTCGCCGCGTTGTGGCAACCCGCGGGCGGCTGGGCTGGACTTCTATTGATCTATTTCATCGCGCCGAGGGCCAGAAAATTCGCCCAATACACAATTCCCGACTTGCTTGAAGCCCGCTATAACCAGACTGCCCGCGTGCTCGGAGTCGTTGCCATCCTATTCGCATACACTGCCATCGCCAGTTATCAGTTGCGGGGCGGTGGGGACATCTTGCACTTGATCTTCCCTGCAGCCATCACCAGCACCATGGGCATGTACATCATCGCGGCGTTCGTCATCGTTTTTACCGCCCTGGCTGGTATGGCCTCGGTTGCGTATATGGATGTCGCCATCGGCATGCTGGTTACGGTGGCCCTGCTGATCTCGCTGCCGATTTTGCTGCATCAGGCGGGAGGTATAGCTGGTCTGCATGCCTCGCTTCCGGCGACACATTTCCAGGCACTCGGCTCGATCTCGTTCGCGCGCGCCATGGAGTTCTTTCTGCCAACGATGCTACTGATGCTGGGCAACCAGGCGATGTATCAGAAGTTCTTCTCTGCAAAATCTGAAAGAGATGCGCGCGTTGCCGTGGTTGGCTGGATCATCGGTACAGTGATTCTGGAAACGATCATTGTCGCCATCGCGGTCATCGGATCGGCGCTCTTTACCACGGGCGAAGTCAGCCAGCGTCCGCGCGAGATCATTGCCTACACGGCAACTCATGGGCTGCCGGCGCTACTGGGCGCGCTGCTGCTGGGCGCCGTTTTTGCCAAGGTTATCTCTACGGCAAACAATTACCTTTTTTCTCCCGCAACCAATCTGGTAAACGACGTTTTCCTTCGTTATATGCAGCCTGGCGCGAGCAATCGGAGCATATTGCTGGTTTCACGCCTGGTTGTGGTGGGACTCGGGATATGGGCGCTCGTCCAAGGGGCCTACACGGTGTCAATTCTGGAAAAAGCGCTTTACGCCTACACGATTTATTCTGCCGCGCTCACTCCGGTAATACTGGCAGTATTCTATTCCCGACGCATCAACTCCTATGGCGCCGTTGCCTGTATCGCGGCGGGCACAATCGTCACCGTTGTCTGGGATACGGGTTTTGCGCATCGCCACTTGCCTGCGCTCTTTATGCATCGAGACGCCATTTTTCCCGCGCTGATGGCATCGCTGATCTGTTTGTTCGTCGTCAGTTGGCTCACGCCGCCGCCGCAGCGGGAAAAGGTCGCGCAGTTCTTGCCGTAAGGCGCGGCGATATTGGAACGCCGTACAATAACAGTGGGAGCATTCGATGATGCGCCGTGTTTATATGGACGCCAATGCGACGACACCGCTGCTGCCGGAAGTCTTTGAGGCTATGCGGCCATATTTTCTGGAGCGCTTCGGGAATGCCAGTTCGGTGCACTCCTTTGGTCAGCGGGCACGCGGAGCGGTGGAGCAGGCACGGATTAGCGTGGCGGCACTGTTGCATTGCCGTCCGGCAGAGATTGTATTTACCAGCGGGGGTACGGAAAGCGACAATCTGGCGTTGTTTGGCGCGACCAAGCCGGGCGATCATTTGATCACGACGACGATCGAACACCATGCGGTGCTGCATGCGGCCGAGCAACTGGCGAAGTGCGGGCGCGAAGTGACGTTTGTTTCCGTCGACGGCAACGGCGTTGTCGATCCCGACGAGGTTCGCCAGGCTCTGCGGCCCAACACGCGCCTGATTAGTGTGATGATGGCGAACAACGAAACCGGGGCGATTCAGCCGGTCGAAGAAATTGCCGCCATCGCCGCTGAAGTGGGCGCGCAGTTCCACACGGATGCGGTGCAGGCCGCTGGTAAATTACCGCTGAATGTAGAGAAGATCGGCTGCAACTTGTTGTCCATCTCCGGTCACAAGATGCATGCACCGCAAGGCACCGGCGTTTTATTCGTCCGCAAAGATACCAAGATAGAGCCTCTGTTGTATGGTGGCACGCATGAGCGCCAGCGCCGAGCAGGAACAGAAAATCTGGCGGGAATTGTAGGCTTGGGCAAGGCGGCGGAGATTGCCAGCAAGTCTCTGGAAGATGGTTCTTCGCAGCAAATCGCAGATCTGCGCGATCGATTGGAAGGTGAAATTCTTGCTCGTGTTGCCGATGCAGGAGCACACGCGCGTCAGGTACCGCGCGCGCCGAACACGACGAACCTGTGGTTCGATCATTTGGAAGGTGAGGCGCTGGTGATCGCGCTCGACATGAAAGGACTTGCTGTTTCCGGGGGGTCGGCCTGCGCGTCGGGAGCGAGTGAGCCGTCGCACGTGCTGACCGCGATGCGTGTGCCGACCGAGCGTGCCCGCGCGAGCCTGCGTTTCAGCTTGTCGAAGCTGACCACTACGGAAGATGTGGACTTCGCGATTGAGATTGTGCCGCAAGCGGTCGCGAAGCTACGCGAACTCTCACCCTTCTACAGGAAGAATGAGACATTCATGGCCAACGCATCCAGAGTCGCCGCAGTCGAACGATAGTCAGGTAGAAGAAGTTTGTTAACCATGCCGACACCCGAAACCATTGCCGTCGCCATGTCCGGTGGAGTCGATTCTTCGACCGTAGCCGCCATGCTGAAGTCCGAAGGCCACCATCTTGTCGGCCTCACGCTCCAGCTATGGAACCAGCGCCGTCTCGCCGGCAGGCCAGGGATGCCGGAGACCAGCGAAGGCCGCTGCTGCTCGCTCGATGACGTGTACGACGCGCGCCGCGTAGCCGAGCATCTCGGCATCCCCTATTACGTGGTGAACCAGCAGGAGCGGTTTGAGCAGGATGTGGTGCAGCCGTTTGTCCAGGAGTATCTGAGCGGGCGCACGCCAATACCCTGCACTCTATGCAATAACCATCTGAAGTTTGCGCAATTGCTGGATACCGCCCGCCAGATCGGAGCTGATCGGATCGCCACCGGGCATTACGCGCGCAATGAATATGATGAGGCCCGTGATCGCTGGATTTTGAAGCGGCCCGCGGATACCCGCAAGGACCAGACTTATTTTCTCTTCGGTCTGACACAGGAACAGCTCAGCCGGAGCCTGTTTCCGTTGGGCGGATATCAGAAGCCAGATGTCCGTACCATTGCGCGCGAGCAGGGACTCGCGCTGGCGAACAAGCCGGATTCCCAGGAGATATGTTTCATTCCCGGCGGCGACTATAAGCAGTTTCTTGATGCGTATCTGACCGATCGCGGCGAGGCGATGCCCGACACCAGCGGTGCACTCGTCACTACTTCCGGAGAGGTGATCGGCCGTCACGAAGGCATCCATAACTTCACGGTGGGTCAGCGCAAAGGTTTGGGAGTGGCCACGGGTTCGCCTCTCTACGTGGTTAGCATCCACGGAGCGGACAGGAAAGTGGTTGTGGGCAGCAGCGAAGATCTGACATCCAAAACGCTGCGAGCGAATCGCCTGAACTGGATCTCGATTCCGGGACTGGAAGGTAGGCTACGATTGCAGATAAAAATTCGTCATCGCCACGAGGCAGCATGGGCCACGCTCGAAATGTCTGCCAGGGATGAGGTCACGGCGAACTTCGATCAGCCTCAGCGGGCAGTGACGCCGGGCCAAGCTGCCGTGTTCTACGATGGCGACGAAGTCGTCGGGGGCGGCTGGATTCTATAGCCTGAGTTGCAAATGCGCAGGAGCACGTGCGGACCCATACGGGAAGCCTCGTAGGGAATACGTGGAAAGGGCTACTGGCCAGCAGTTTGCGGCAAGACAGTGGTTTCCGCCATCTGCGTGATGGTTTCGCGCATATATCGATGAGGATTGACCGGAGTGTCGTGAATCCGAACTTCATAGTGCAAATGCGCGCCGGTGCTGCGCCCACTGAGGCCCACATAGCCAATAACCTGGCCACGCGAGACGGTCTGGCCCGGGATAACTGTTATCGATGCCATATGGGCGTATAGCGTGGTAACGCCATGGCCATGGCTCAATGCGACTTCGCGGCCATACCCTGTACCCCAACCGGCTGTAACCACCACCCCGTCGCCTGTCGCATGAATTGCGGTACCAATGGGAGCTGCGATGTCAATTCCGCGATGAAACTCTCCCTCGCCCGAGTCGTCCGCAAATGGATCAATGCGTTCGCCGAAGGAACTGGTAATGCGACCCGTGACTGGCCAGAGAGTGGGGGCGTCGGCTAGGTTTACCCAATTGGTCATAGAGGACGCGGAACTGAACCCGGAGGTGAGGGCGCGCATCGCCACGCCGGAAAGTGCGGTGTCACGAAGCGCGTAAAAGCGATCGAGAGAACTGTAATACGAGTTGTTGTCGGCGGAAACGCTGCTCGTCGTAGTGGAAACGGCAGATTTCGCCACACTCAATTTACTCTGCCGCAGGCCATACAAGGCTGAAACCTCGCTTGCCAGCGAGCCAAGCGATGCCACCTGCATATCCTTCTGTCTGGCGTCTTTCTGCAGTTGTTGATACTGCTGCCGCAGACTCTGCTGTTCGCTGCGCACTCGATTGAACTGTTCAGTTTTCAGTAACATTCTGCCGTAGGAGCCAGCCAGGCCAGTGATAGTAAAAAGCCCGACGACGGCTGCGGCAACGAATGCATAGGCATAACGCATGGGAATCGGGACCTTACGCAATTGGCCCTGATCGTCGCGGCTTACATAGACAATGTAGTGATGCTTTCGCACGTGGGGATTCGGGTCCTTTCAGCCAGTACAGTTCTGGACGGCCAGCAGCCCCCGAAAGTTTGGAGTCGAACGCGAGAACACGCGCATACGGATCCGGGGAACACGCACTATTCTAGTTTAGATGCTGATGGGTCAGGCTAGCAAAGCCCGGTCTCTGCGTCAATCGAATAGCGCGGTTCTCAAGGCCCAGTGCGGGCGGCGAACAGCAGGGTGCCGGGGAGAGGGATGGCGGTAGATTATTTCGTTAAATCAATCATTTAGCGGTTATCCACCTCGACTCGGTGGGCATTATTGTGCGATCGACCAAAGAGCCCCAGTATCTAGTTGGCCAGATCGCACTGTCGCGTGGAAATCGGCGTTCAACACAATCTCCGCTTGGTGGTGGTAATCCGCCACGGCGGGCACGGACTACTCACCGTATGTTCGGAGTGGACTTGCCCCGTCAGATTTTAAGAAAGATTTTTTTACGGTACAGTACGGCCACCGGGACAAAGCAAATGGCGACGATGCTGATCGAATAGGCCAACGCCGCTAAGTGGGGCGAGGGGATCTCCGCGAAACAGTGGGTGAAATAATACTGGCTCAGCCTCACACTTTGGGTGCCAACGTGCACATGGATCGCGGACAGCGTGGAGCCAAGGAGCTCCGAGAATACATAAGCCGTGATTGCATTCATTCCGAAAACAAGCCACACATAGGTCCAACCTTTTTTCCATTTCCTGATGTCGACGGCCCAATAGCAAATCGACAATCCGATGAGTGCCCAGCCAGCGGCGAACAGCACATAAGAACTGGTCCACAGGTTCTTGTTGATTGGGAACCAGTGGCCCCACAGCAACCCCAGCAGAATGCCAAGAATGCCGGCCGTCAACATTCCCCACGCCTTCAGCGCAGAGCTGCGTGTGGAGCGCAGCCACATTGCCGTCAACATGCCAAGCAATGTTGTGCCCACGGCGGGCAGGTCGCTCAATAGCCCTTCTGGATCGCGTACCTTCACGTAAAGCCGCCCGGGGAAGATGTGTCGATCGATGAATGCCGTCAGATTCCGAGTCTGGTCAAACAGCGGAAAGTCACGCCCCGGCATTCCGAAGCCGGGAATCGGCACCCATCGGAGGAGGACCCAGTAACCGAGCAGCGCCACCACGACGATCACAATTTTGCTGGCCGGTCGCCGATCCAACAGATACAAAATGCTGGCGATCAGAAAGCAGATAGCAATTCGTTGCAGCACTCCATAGATCCGCAAAGTGCTGAGATGAAAATATGGGAAACCGTTGACGAGCAGCCCGAGCAGAAACAAGATACAGGCCCGACGGAAGTTATGGAGGAGGATGGAGGATTTTGAAGCTCCCCGGCCCAATCGAGACTCCGTGGAGAACACAATAGTCATGCCAACTAGGAATAAGAATGTCGGAAATACCAGGTCCGTGGGGGTCCATCCATTCCATTCGGCATGTTTGAGTGCTGCATAGGAGTTCCGCATGCCGTTATTAACCAGGATCATGAATGCAATCGTGATTCCCCGCAGCACATCCACAGAAACAAGGCGGTTGGACGCTAAAGGTGACGATGATCGCGGTTCGATTCCAGTGGACGACTCTACAAGCGTCTTCATATATGACTTTCCTGTTTTACCATTTGCCATTCGACCAATTCGATGTTGGGTCCAACCCTAGTCATCGCGATCTATTTCTGACGTATGATACCGTATCCAGCTACTTTAGCAAGAGAACCGAGCGGTGGTCAGCGCAATTTCCTGAGTTTGAGTTGAATTTTACGTTGTGAGCAATGGTCGACTGACTCCCGCAGACTGGAGCGGGCCTCAATCTACCCAGCAACTGCGCTTCATTCGCCTGTAGCAAGCTGTATGCGTGGTTTGGGTATGCGCCGAAGTGGAGGAGAGGGGCCACGCTGTTCTTGGTATGGAAAATTCGTAAAGTTTGGAGCAATATGGAATCCGTGAAAATCATCAGGAATGCTCTCGACTTGATGATCATCGCCTTTCTTCTATTTGGAGCGGGTTGTTTCGCGCAAACGGACTCGACTTCCTCTACACTTCTGCCAAATGGTCGGCTGATAACTCCCGCTGGAACGACGTACAAACTATACATCCGCGCATAAGTAAAGGGACATATATGGCATACTGGGGTTGGAGGCCGTATGCTGCCACGCCTGTTGCGGTTGCATCCCAGCACCTGTCAGCGGTTGATTCGCCTGAGCAAGGAGGCGGAGAGAGACGGAGCCAACCGCGTGGCGAAGCGGTTGCGTGCCGTGGTGCTGAATTCCCAGGGGCATTCGAGCGGCGAATTGGCCGGGATTCTTGACGCGCCCCGGTCCAAGGTCTCCGCATGGCTGCTGAACTATGAATCCGAGGGCGTGGAGGGTCTGCTGGAGGGGTATCGATCCGGCCGGCCGGCAGAGCTGTCGGAGAAGCAACAGCAGCAACTGGAGGATATCCTCGACAGCGGTCCGGTGGCTTACGGTCTGGGCACCGGCATCTGGACTTCGCCCATGATTGTCTGGGTGATCGAGGAAGAGTTTGGCGTTCAATATCATCCCGGCCATGTGCGCAAATTGCTTCACGGCTGGGGATTTTCCGTGCAACGTCCCCGCCGCGTATTGGCCCGCGCCGATGCCGCGGCGCAGGACCGTTGGCGTCGCCACATCTATCCCGCCCTTAAAAAAAAGCCCGTTCGCAGCACTGTGCCCTCCTCTTCACCGACGAAGCCAGTTTCCGGCAAGACTCGACCCTCCACGCCACCTGGAGCCGCGTCGGATGGCCGCCGGAAATCCCCGTAACCGGAGACGATGGTTTCCCGCGCGTGTCTCACGGCACCGTGCAATCACTAGAGACGCTGTGTACTCTGCGTTGATCGTTAGCAAGCCACTCATAGGGTGCATGTCTACAGTTGCGCCCAGCGATTGAAGTTGACCGAGGATGGAACTGACCAACTCCGCATGTTTGCTCCGGAGCTTGCGATTAATCTCGATGTAGGCATAGTCACGTTCTGGAGTCCAGCCGATCAGTTCGTATGCACGCGGCAGGCTTCCGAAACGAGAGCAATAGCAAGAACTCGCTGGGGTATCTTCGCTTTCATCAATCAGGATGCCGGAGAGACGACCGTAGTGCTGCAAAAGTGACCGCAACCGGTCGAGAAGCTCCTGATCGGAAAGATGGCGATGCCGCGATTCGATGATTGCTTTTGCCTTATAGAACTGCTCCGCTGAAACGATTGGCTCAAATGCTTCATCGCGCCAAATCCACATCTGCGATGGGTTCCTGACACGTTTCTGTTTGAGTTTGAAGGAGCGGCGATTGTATATATTTGCCCCTAGAGCCTCTTGCAAAAATCAGAGCACAGCGTGATTTATGAGGCGGGGATGGCCGACTTTAGAATAGGGTTATCGCTACCAATTCCAAAGTGAAAGGCGTCCCCACCGTATGCGGCTTACCGTT
>JAJZDO010000016.1 GCA_021805955.1 Acidobacteriota bacterium | reverse complement strand
CAAGCGTCGGATGACGGGTATCCAAGGGAGGGCTTGCCGGATCCTCGGCGTCCTGTCCGCAGAGCGCGTGGAAGAGCAGAGAAACATCCTGCATGGTGCGCGCCATGGGGCCTATGACGCCGAGTATGGAAAACGGACCCACGCATGGAGGCAGATGTCCGCGTCCGGGTATGCGTCCGGGGGTCGGCTTGAGTGAGCAGATGCCTGTGAAGTGCGCCGGGACGCGCACGGAACCACCGCTGTCGCTGCCCAGCCCGGCTGCGGACATTCCGGCCGCAATGGCAGCCGACTCACCGCCACTGGAGCCACCCGGCGTACGCTCGATGTCCCAGGGATTGCGCGTTTGGCCGTGCAGCAGGTTGTCAGTCTCATAAGCCATCAAAAACTCCGGGCAGTTGGTTGTGCCGAGAATGAGCGCTCCAGCGGCGCGCAGGCGCGCCACTACGACTGAGTCTTCGAGTGGAATGTTCCCCCGATGGAGCAGGCTGCCGATCTCGCAGCGAAATCCTGCTGTGGCGATGGAGGATTTGACGGTGACGGGCAGGCCGTAGAGCGGCCCTCGAATCTTTTCAGATGCGTCCATGCGTGAAGCCTCGGCGCGGACGCGGTCGGGGTTGAAGTCCGCGAACACGTTCAGGGAGGGATTGAGGCGTTCGATCTGGCGAATGTGCGCTTCACACAACTCAGTGATTGAGATCCTTCGACTGCGCAGAAGCTGAAGCTGTTGCGTGGCGGAAGACAGGACGATGTTTGAATCTGCCGTGTGCATGATTTTCACTCTTGGCGCATAGCGTACTGAAAAACTTGCGGCAGTTTTCGGAATGAAAACTTCTGCCTTGAATTGCAGGGAGGCTGCACGGCATGCGCTCGCGCGCATGCCAGATTGCGAGAGCCGGTCGTGGATTTCCAGAATCCAGTGTGCGCAGGCGGCCTGTCGTTCATTGGATCGCACCCGTTGCGTGATCGTCGCGCGGTGCGGATGGTAGCCATTGATAGTCGAAATGGTGCAACTGCCCTGAATTGCCGGAGACGAAGCGCGTATTCCAGTTGAGCCGGTACGCGAGAGAATTGTCACTTGCGGGAAACTTCTCGCTGCCAGGATATGGATACGCCGTCATCTTGTGGAACGGCAGTTGCGCGACAGTAAACGGCGAAGCATCCCAAAAGTCCATGTCTTTGACGAACCCGTTGGCATAGAAAAAGTAATCGCGCTTCCAGCCTGGGGGCAAAGGTGGCAGTCTGGAGGCGTCAAACTCCGCCGCAATCCCTTCACCGCTGCCAAAGATGGCGTAGTGGTCGTCGACACTCTGGAGCAGCGGAGTTACATCGCCGAATCGAGTGTAACTTCCGCTCTCTCGCTGGAAGGGACCAGTGAGGCTGACGACGTCGTAGTTATAACTCAGATCACCGGGACTCGGTCCGTCAATCTCCTGGGGATAGCCACGGAACTGCTCGGTCGCGAAGGCCATGGGCAGCGGAGTGGAGCGGAACTGACCTGCGGGATGGTTGTCGATCAGTATCTGATCCCAATAGATTTGCAGATTCGTCTTCAGGCGGATGAGGTGAGCGCCAGGCGGCAGTTTGCCGGTGAGGTTGACGATGATGGTGCGCTCCAGTCCAGCTGGGAATCCCACTTCGCCGGTCACGCGCTTCCATGTGCCGTCAGGCAGTTGCGCTTCCACGTAAGGAGCAATTGGCTTTACACCGCTCTGCCATGCGGCATACAGAGAGGTTGCGCTGAAGTAATTGACATAGCCGGTCATGAGCAGTCGCAAGGGCGCATTCGAAGTGACGTGACCGATGTCGAGAGTGAGCGCGTGAAGATTGGCGAAGCCGTCGTAGGGCAGCGATCGGAAGCCGCTGACGAAGGCGTGATCGACCTGAGTGAGCTTGTTCAGCACGTTCCGACCCTCGCCATCCCATGCGCTAATGGGAAGTCGTGTTTCTTCACTGGCGATGACGCGGCCGGAGGCAAAGGGAGGATCGTCGAGAAAGCGCTCGTCGGGATTCACTACGACGTTTGCAGGGTGATCCACGGCGACCAGCTTTAACTGATCGATGTAGTTCACCTCTTCCATCGGCTCCATGAAGCGCAGGCTTATCTTGCCGTTGACTGTGGCCACGTCAGAGCCATCGATTCTGATCCACTCGGCTGGGCGAGGGATATTGCGTCGCGTTGGGGTGAACCAGTGGCCAACCACGCCTGCTCCAATCACATCGGTTATGAATTTGTACTCATGGCCATTCCATACAAAGAGTACCGGGCAGGAACTGCCGCGCCGGTCAACTTCTTTCATGACGATGGTTTCGGTGTGCGGCAAATTCGTTTCGTCCTGGAGAACGCCCGTGGGCCAGAGCATGCGCAGTAGGCTGATGCCGTTGGCCTTGCCGAGGCCGATGAGAATCTGTGGCGGTCCCTGCGTCTGATAACCGGAGGCACCGGGGAGTTCCCACTTTTGCCAGAGGCCATTGGCGAAGACTTCAACCTTGGCGCCCAATCCGGTTTTGTTGTCGGCGTTGCCAATCAGTTGGAGACGTACAAAGTGATTTTTGCTGGCACCGATGTTGTGCAGCAGCATAGGCCGAGCGCCTTGCTGCGTCACGATCAGGTCTTCGGCACCATCGCCGTCAGTGACGATCAGACCGCGCGGCGACTGCAATCTGAGTTTATTCAGGCCGAGCGCTTCGCTTACATCCTCAAATGTGCCGTTTCCGCGATTGCGAAAGATGCGCACCTCCGATCCGGATTTTGTATCCACGATGGCGGCGAGATCGATCCATCCATCATTGTCGATGTCGATGGGCGCAAGACCCCAGCCGCGTACTGCCCCGTTCAAGGGTAGCCGCACCTGCTCAACGCGGCGACCGATCTGATCCGGAGCTGCAACATTGCGCCACAAGGTGAGTCCGGGCGGACCTGCATGCGTAACGGCAATGTCCATCCATCCATCTTTGTTGTAGTCGAGCACGGTGATGCCGACGGTGGGCGCGAGCTTCTGCTCCACGTAGAGCGGTTGCGTGGGATATTTGCCTTCCCGGGGATTGAGATAAAGCATCGGCGAAGCCCCGTCGCCGGTGATGGCCATGTCGACGGCGCGATCATTGTTGAAGTCCGTGAGAATTGCAGCTGCAGTCGTGCCGCTTCCGCCGAGGCCCGTCTCAGTGG
>JAJZDO010001078.1 GCA_021805955.1 Acidobacteriota bacterium | reverse complement strand
TGAGCGGCGACAGGCGTACGAAGACAAAAAGCTTCCAAGTAAGGTTGACGATTCACCCCGAGCCTGGACCCGCTCTTTCTTCCATTCTAACGATTTATTCGCCGCTCTCGCTAGGATTGAGCGATTCAGTGCTGCAAAGATTGCAGGATGACGATTGGCAATGGGATGGTCCGCTCGCATTGACGAAGCAGTCATGGCTCCGAGGGAACCGCGTCATCGTGAAATTCATGCAATTGCTTCCTATCCATTCGCAAACTTCTGCAGTTCTCGATACAGTTGGCAATGACAGACAAGGGCGTGACAGGATGTTCCGTAATGCGACCCCTGAAAAACAATGATTGAGTTCAATGATGGAGGTCCGGCCCCATGCTTCGATGGCTTCGCATACTGTGGGGAACAATCTTCGGCACAATGATGTTGGTACCGGTCTTGTTCGCGCAGCAGCCTTCCGGCAACGACGCAAGCACGGTACTGAGAATTCAGACGGATACGCCCGTGGCCCAGGTCAGTCCAACCCTTTACGGACTGATGACCGAGGAAATTAACCATTCCTACGATGGTGGAATCTATGGGGAGTTGATCCGCAACCGCGCTTTTCAGGACGATTCAAATCATCCCGAACACTGGCGTATCGTTCGGGATGGAAATGCCCGTGCTTCCATGGGGATGGATAAGTCCACTGGGCCCAGCGAAGCACTATCGAGCAGCCTGAAGCTGACCGTGCAGCAAGCGGATGACTCCGATCCTGCGGGTATCGCCAACAACGGCTACTGGGGCATACCCCTGCAAGCGAACACGGCCTATGCCGGGTCTTTTTATGCCAAGGCCGATCAGGATGCGACCAACTCGGTGACGATGAGCCTGGTGAACAACAACACCGGCGAACTGGTCGCGACGGCCACTGTCCCGTCGCTGACGTCGGAGTGGAAGCAATATAAGGTCACGCTACAAACCGGGCAGATTGCCGCATCAGCAAGCAATCACCTGGTATTGTCGGTGACGCGACCGGGAACCGTCTGGTTCAGCCTGGTATCCCTGTTTCCACCGACCTATAACAATAGGCCCAATGGCAATCGCATTGATTTGATGGAAAAACTCGCCGCGATGCGCCCGGCGTTCTTGCGACTTCCTGGCGGAAACTTTCTGGAAGGCGATCGCATTCAGGACTGGTACGACTGGAAGAAGACCCTTGGCCCGCTGGTGGATCGTCCGACTCATCCGAGTCCGTGGGGGTATCGCAGTTCAGACGGATTAGGCCTGCTGGAATATCTGGAATGGTGCCAGGACCTGCACATGCAACCGGTGCTGGCCGTGTACGCCGGCTACTCCCTGAAAGGCGAGCATGTAGCGCCGGGGCCCGACCTTGCGCCGTATGTTCAGAGCGCGTTGGAGGAAATCCAATATGTTACAGGGGGAACCGATACCCAATGGGGCGCGGAACGAGCCAAAGACGGCCATCCCGCTCCATTCCCGCTGACCTATGTCGAGGTTGGCAACGAGGACGAATTCGATAAGTCCGGCAGCTACGACGCAAGATTTTCCCAATTCTTCGACGCCATCAAGAAGACCTATCCTCGGCTCCAGGCGATTGCAACGGCGCCGGTCAAGAGCCGCGTGCCGGATGTAATCGACGATCATTTTTATCGAACCGCACAGGAGTTTTTTGAAGACACGCATCATTACGACAAGACGGACCGGCGAGGTCCAAAGATATTTGTCGGAGAGTGGGCCACCATGGAGGGAACGCCCACGTCAGACTTGGGCGCCGCGCTGGCCGATGCCGCTTGGATGACGGGCCTGGAGCGCAACAGCGATATTGTCATTATGGCAAGCTATGCTCCCTTGTTCATCAACGTAAATCCTGGGGCATCGCAATGGGTTCCCGATTTGATCGGCTATGACGCCGTCCATAGTTACGGTTCGCCTAGCTACTACGCCCAGGTAATGTTCAGCCATCATCTTGGCAATGAAGTAGTGGATTCCAGCCTGACCGGCGCGACGCCGCTACTGTTTTATTCCGTCACTCGCGATACGGTGAAGCGAACGCTGTATCTGAAAGTCGTCAATGCATCCTCAAAACCGCAGCCTCTCGAAATTCAGATGGTCGGAAAGGAAAAACCTCAGGGAACGGCTGTTGTCACCACGCTGAGGGGACACTCGATGGAGGAGACCAACTCACTTGCCGACCCTGCAAGAATCGTTCCAATACAAAGCGCGATCAATGACGTTTCGTCTGACATGCACCGCACGTTTCCGGCATACTCGATTGAAGTAATCGAAGTGCCCTTGCAATAGGGGGGAGTTATCGATGGACATTTCTAAGGTAAGCCGCAGAGCGATCGCGTATATTTTCTTTTTGTGCATTCTTGGTCTCGAGGGGTTGTCTATGCAGGCAGCAGTAAAAAAGTCGGTCTTCGGCACGATGCCGGATGGAACAAAAATTTCTATCTTTGAGTTGCAACAGGGCGGGTTAAAAGCCCGCGTCATGACCTATGGCGCACGCTTGGTTTCGCTGGAGGTTCCCGATCGCAGTGGCAAAGTGGCAGATGTCGTACTCGGATACGACTCTCTTGCCGGCTATCTCGGCGACCCCAAAACGTACTTTGGCGCAATCGTAGGGCGCTACGCCAATCGCATCGGGCATGGCACATTCGTTCTGAACGGGAAGCGGTATGAACTGCCCAGGAACGAGGGCGACAACACACTCCACGGCGGAACGGTGGGATTCGACAAACACGTGTGGACGGCCCGGGAAATTTCAAATGGGGTGGAACTGACACTCATCAGCAAGAATGGAGATGAGGGCTTTCCAGGAACCTTGACCACGCATGTGAGATATACGCTAAGCGAACATGCGCTCAAGATCGAATATTCCGCCACCACGGATGCGGACACTGTCCTGAACCTGACCAACCACAGCTATTTCAACCTGGCAGGAGAAGGACAGGGGAATATTCTGGATAACGTTCTCACCATCCACGCCGATCGCTACACTCCCATCAATGCGGGCCTGATCCCCACGGGAGAATTGGTCCCAGTTGCGGATACGCCGTTCGATTTTCGCACTCCCGCCGCGATCGGCAAACGAATCGACCAGGATAACGAACAACTGAAAATCGCAAAGGGCTATGACGAAAATTTTGTGCTGAACCATGGCAGCGACAGTCAGTCTCTCCATGCAGCGGCGCGCGTAGTGGACCCGAAGAGCGGGCGTATATTGACCGTCAAAACTACAGAGCCGGGCATCCAATTCTATTCCGGAAATTTCCTCGACGGTACGGTTCATGGCAAGCAGGGACATATCTACGCGAAACATGCCGCGTTATGCCTGGAAACTCAACATTTCCCGGACTCCCCGAACCGGCCGGCATTTCCGTCAACAGAGCTCAAGCCCGGGCAAACATTCCATAGCGTCACGGAATATATTTTTTCGACGGAATAGTGAGCGGACGTCAACCGCTCACTTCCATTTCGCGCCTTACAGCTTGTTGCAGATCGCTCCATCGAACTTCACTCGACAGGCCCAGCAACCCAGAAAATGACTCTGCAGTGATCGATAGTCGGAAGCGACTCCGCCGCAAGCGGCATCAATCTTCCTCCGGTTCGTGGAAGTACATATTCCAGTCGAGGTAATTGCTGGCAGCTTCATACACCGCACTGGCGCTCTCAGAAAAGTTGGCGGCGACATGGTGCTCGAAGCCCTCTTCGCAGATGAAACGCAGCAGACTTTGCATGCGTGGGATCTCGACCACGCCCGCACCGCCAAAGGTCTCCAGCGGATCGTTGGTGAAGTTTCCTTCGCCGACGTAGCCGCGCATCTCACCGTTGTGGTCGTCGGTGGAGAAGCGCGCATAGCTCATCGCGCCCGCTTTTACGCGCCCGACGCAGGTGCCGAAGGTATTCTCCTTGCCCACCGTGCCCGCGATGATGGCCTGAAAATCCATGATGACGTCATTGAAGAAATGTTTCGGCAGGTTGGAGCAGTGGAAGCAGACGGCCTTGTCCGGATCGTCGCCGTAGTTATTGTTCCAGTCCAGCAGCGCGCTGGGCGTTTCCGAAGCCAGCGCCAGCGCGTGCATGCTCAGTGTGCCGACTACGTCCACCTCGCAGGCCGAGGGGATCAGGTTTTCGCTCATCATGCTCATGATGGTGCAGGGCACGACACCGAAATATTCTTCCAGTGAAGTCCAGCACTGCACCGCGCTGATGGTGGTCTGCGTCTGCTGCATCCACTGCTCAATCACCCAGCCCAGCTTGGCCATTTTGATGAGCGCCGGCTCGGGTACCGCCGTCGTTTTGACGTAATTCTTGATCGCCGCCAGCTTGGCTTCGACGTTGCCGTCTCCATCCTTCAGCCGGTCGATACGACCCAGGATCTCCGACAAATCGATCGGCTCGACCGAGATGCCGTTGGCCTCCAGCAGCTTTTCGCTGTAGCGAACCGTGTTGAACGCTGCCGGCCGCGCGCCGATCGAGCCAATGCGCAGGTTCGTCAGCCCACGCACGATGCGGCAGACCGCCGCGAACCAGGCCAGATCTTTCTTGAATCCATCCGAACCGGGCGAAACGGTGTGCAGCTTCGTCAGCGAATACGGAATACCGTACTGCATCAGGTTGTTGCAGGCCGACATTTTGCCGCAGAAGCTGTCGCGCCGAAAGGCAATCGTCATTTTCGAGTTCTTGTCCGGCGTTGCCTGCACCAGCACCGGGACCTGCAGCGTTGAATAGCGCATGGCGTCTGCGATGGCGCGCTCGTCGCCAAAATTCGGAAGCGTAACGATGACGCCATCGATTTCATCGCGATGTTGGCGAAACAGATCGCCGCATCGGCGCGCCTCTTCGTGGGTCTCAATGGCGCCGTATTTCGACTCCTCCGGGGTCAGCGCAATCACGCGAATGCCTGCGCCCTCCAGCACCTGCAACATCTCCTCGCGACCTTCTTTCGCCAGGTGGCCCGGGAAAAATCCGCGATTGCCAACGATCATTCCAAATGTCATCTGCCTGCCGTTCATTGTCCTCCTGCCTTTCTACGCTGCTGTGCTAGTTGCGATGTTCGTTTCCGGCAAAATACTTCACGCAATAGATCGAACCCAGAATCTGTAGGATTCCTCCCGTGACGCCGGCGCTGCCCGTCAATTCCACGACATACACTTGTATCCATGTTCCGCATTATGCTACTTGCATGCCGTATAAAACGATTTATACGCGGATTAACACTCACACCGTAATCTAGGGGCACAAACACTCCTTGTCAATTTTGGACCATGGATTGAATAGCAATATCGATCACGCTCAACTACCAGTCATCGACGTGCAGGAAAATTCAACCCCTCAATATCCACATGAATTTCGGTATACTTCTCGCCGTTAGGCAACAGTCACAGGAGAGTCCCCGAATGCGCCGATCCGTCTGGATGCTTGTCATTTTGATTATGCTGCCGTTCCTTTGTTATTCGCAGATTGCGGCCACGCCGCCGATGGGCTGGAATAGCTGGGATTCCTACGGGCTCACGATCGCCGAGCCTGAGTTCAAGCAGAATGTCGACTGGTTCCACGCGCACCTGCAGCCCTCTGGCTGGCAATATGTGGCGATTGACGAGGGCTGGTATCTTGCCCAACCGGACAAAGCCGAGCAGGGTTACACCCTGGATGCAAACGGTCGCTACATTCCCGCGATCCATCGGTTCCCTTCCGCCGGAAATGACCGCGGATTCAAACCGATCGCGGACTACGTTCACTCGCTTGGATTGAAGTTCGGCATTCACATTATCCGCGGCATTCCCAGGCAGGCCGTTACACGCAATCTGCCCATCGCGGGGTCAAGTTACCACGCCGCCGATGCTGCCGACACCTCCGATACCTGCCGCTGGAACCATGACAACTACGGCGTGAAAGACAACGCAGCCGGCCAGGCCTACTACGACTCGTTAGCAAAGCTCTATGCAGGGTGGGGTGTCGATTTCGTCAAAGTGGACTGCATCTCGCAGCCTTACAAGAGGAACGAAATCCGCATGATGAGCGGCGCGCTGAAAAAGACGGGCAGACCGATTGTGCTGAGCCTCTCCCCCGGCCCGACCCCCATCGCAGACGCTGCCGATGTCACCAGACGGGCACAAATGTGGCGCATCTCGGATGACTTCTGGGATGTCTGGAATCGCGACAACACTTCGAATGATTTCCCGCAAAGTGTGGCGCATCAGTTCCCGCTGCTCGCCCAGTGGGAACGCTACGCTGGGCCAGGACACTGGCCGGACGCCGACATGCTGCCCTTCGGCTGGCTGGGGCCGAATCCGGGATGGCAGCAGCCGCGCAAGTCGCGTCTGACGGCGGACGAGACGCGAACGGTCTTCACACTTTGGTCGATTGCGCGATCGCCGCTGATTCTTGGCGCCAACCTTACCCGAATGGACAGCACCACCGAGGCAATGCTGACCAACCGCGAAGTCCTTGCTGTCGATCAGCATTCAACGGACAACAAGTCATTGATCCATACACCGAAAATCTGGGTATGGACTGCTCATGCCACCTCCGCGAAAGGAGACTATGTTGCGCTGTTCAACGTCAGCGACAACCCGCTCAAGATGCATTACACATGGCGGGATCTTGGGCTTCCTGCTGGCAAGCACATTGCGCGCGATTTGTGGCAGCACAAAAAACTTGTCGAGACCGGCGGAATACGCACCACTCTAGCGCCGCACGCCTCGGCGCTGTATCGGGTTGAGTAAAGTTCCAAGTTGAAAAGTTGAAACTATACGCTTGCAACGAGAGCTGGCAGATGCCTCGGCTTCTCCATGGCGCGCCTTTCGTCTCCAGGGAAGAGATGAAACTGACCATGCATACATTCAGAATCTCGGTTGTCGCAAGTTGCCGTTGATCCAAGGATGTATGGGCGTGTGTAGGTCGGCACGCATGGCCGAGGCACGTTGTACGGAGATCCGCGCTAAGCAGCCGTTCTCGACTTGGCTGGATCGGGTGCGCAATTACTTCTGGACGACTTCAAGCGATTTAGTTGGCCTAATCCGGCATGTGCACATTACGATTCGACACTGAGCACTCCTGCTGTTACGCTTGACTTGATTTTTTGAATTGAAACGTTATGAGCCAACGTAAGCCGCTTCCCATAACAACGCACTTAGTTCACAAGCCCGCACGAACAACTCTAAAAACGCTCGCCAACCATCTGGAGCTATCTCCTACCACGGTTTCATTTGTGATCAGCGGTTCGCCATTCGCTGAAACGATCGCAAAAAGTACCCGAGAGAGAATTTGGGCAGCTGCGGAAAAATTAAACTATCGCCCCAATGTTTTTGCGCGTTATCTGCACACGAAAAGAACGTACAGCGTGGCTGTGCTGGTGCCGGATGTAGGAGATGAATATTCCGCGGCACTGATCGGCGGCATTGAAAGCTGTTTGTCGAAGAAGGGATTTTTTTATTTCGTCGTCAGTCACCGCGGCGCTCCGGATTTGCTAAGGAAGTCTCCAGACACCCTGCTCGACCGCGGCGTGGAGGGGATGATCTTCATTAACACTCCGTTGGATCGCGCTCTGCCAGTACCGATTGTGGCCATCTGCGACATCACGGAGGGGCCGGGAATCACTCGAATTAAGATCGACAACGGCAGGGCTGCAACGCTCGCGATCGATCATCTTTTAGAACTCGGGCACCGTGAAATTGCGGTCATCAAAGGTCCTGAGGGAAACGGAGATACCGACGACCGTTGGGGGCAGTTTCAAAAAGCGTTCAAACGGCACGGAATCAAGATCCACCCAGAAAATACAGTGCATCTTGGCGTATATCCGGCTTGCAACGAAAAAACCATGGCGGAAAATGGGTATACCGCTGCGCAGAAGCTTCTGGAGAGAAAGAGGCCTTTCACCGCCCTGGTCGCCTTCAACGATGCCTCAGCCCTCGGAGCCATTCGCGCGCTCTCGGACGTCGGATTACGTGTCCCTGAAGATGTGTCTGTCATTGGATTCGACGACATTCCGCAAAGTTTATTCACCGTGCCGCGCCTCACCACCATTCGGCAACCGTTGTCCTACATGGGAGAACTTGCCGCGAACACTCTTCTGGAAAAAATCTCCGGCAATAACGGTGTCCCCAAGCTTCTGAAGATTCAGCCGGAACTGGTGGTGCGAGAAACTACGGCGGTCTGTCCCAAGCCGCGAAAAACCTCGACTGCCGGGAAATCTTCGGCCCGCTCACGATGACGCGCTTCTGCAACAAGTTCGCAGTCAAGTGCTGCCTGCCATGACGCGGAAGCATGTACTTGCGGCCTGGATTGTGGATGACTGGCAGTTCCCGCCCATTGGAACTCCTCTTAATTGGCGGCGACCCGACATTCCGCCAACATCGCCAGGGACACACACCTGCGCTGAACTGGCCAGTTTTCATCCAATTCGCGTCGTTATTTCTAACTCGGCCTCGCTACTGAAAGCGCCACACGAATCCTATTTAGACTCCGCGGATGAAGGCATGGAGCGAATATAGGACACCAGCGCTTTCATGTCTGGAGGGTTCATGTTGGTCAGCGGCATGCCTCCCTGCTGCATGCGAATCGAATGATGCCGCAGAAGATTCTCCAGCACGGTCGCCGGTAGCAGCGACGCAGTGCCGGCCAGAGGCGGCGCGGCGATGGTGCCGGTCAGTCCACCGATCCCATGGCAGGTTTCGCAGCGGTTGTGCTGGAAGATCTGCTGGCCGCGCAGCTCCAATGGAGTGAGCGGCTTTGGCGCGCTTGCCGTTTGAGCGCCTACAGAGGCACTTCGGTTCGGACCGCTTCCTGCCTGCGCGGGCTGCACTGGAGTATTGCCAGGGCTAGCTTTGGCCGCGGATGCACCGCCCGCCGCAGGGGCCGTGCCCAGACTCCCAAGATACGCGACAAGGTGCTGCAACTGCGTGTCACTCAAGCTGAAGGTGGGCATTCCGCCAGCGCGCATTCTGGCGTTGGGATGCTGGATGAGATACGGCAATTTTTCTCCGGGGAATTTCCTGGTAACTCCTACGAGCGATGGGGCGAACTTTGTTCCCTGGGCCGTCGGGCCATGGCAGGCGGAGCAGCCGTTTTGTACAAAAACAGCGCGGCCCTCGGTGATCGGGGATGCCTTGGCTGCTGGGGTCGGTTTGGCGGCGGCGGGTTGTGCGGATACTTTGCTGGAAGGCGCGGGCACGCTGGCAGCAACTGCCGTCTTCTTTGCGGGCGCAGCGGTTGCTGCAGGCTTTTGCGCGGCTGTGGCTTGTTTCGCTGGGGCTAGGCTGTGGATATACGCGATAAGAGAACTCTCCTCAGCAGGCGTTCCAGTAAATGGAGGCATGCCGCCGGCACGCATCTTCGCGTTGGGATGGTCCACAAGTTTCGCTAGCTGCTGGTCTGACAGCCCTGCAACTAAACCTGCAAGTGGGGGCACGCGTGGCGTCCCCACGCCTGCTTGTCCGTGACAGGCAAAACAGGCATGTGCCTGAAAGACTTTTTCTCCAGCGGCGACGGAAGGCGATTCTGGCCCAGCAGCATTCTTAGCTGGGACCTGTTTGCCTTTGGCCGCCGCGACGCTGGCAGCAGCAGGCGGCGGAGCCGTAGCAGCAGGCGTGGGCGGAGTCGCTGCGGATGGGGTCGTACTTGTTGGTCCTGCGGCGGACGAACTCGGCGAGCCCCCATTCAAGCTGCTCAGATAGGCGTACAGCGCCGTCATGTCTGGAGCGGCGAAATCGAACGCGGGCATACCGCCCGCGCGCATCTTCGCATTGGGATGGTGCAGCAGGGCCGTAATCTGCGGCAGAGAAAATGTGGCTGTAATCTTGACAAGGCTGGGAGCAGCGGCCGTCCCCGCAGCATCGCTCCCGTGACATCCCGAACATCCTTTGGAATCGAAGATCCCCTTCCCCTTGGCAATCAATGGGTTGACGGGTCCGGACGAGAGGGGCTTTCCGTTCGCGGATTGCATGACGGGATGGAATGGGGCCTTGGTGTATTCCTCCGCCTGTTTGGCCTGGAATGCGAGTTGGGACGCTACGGTGGGGTCGCGCAAATCGTCCAGGTGGCTCCTGATCCCGAGAAAGACGGTTCCGACTAAAACGATGGTGACTGCCAGGAGCGGGATCGGCCTTCGCCACGGTCTACGCTCCAGCTTGCGATCTAAAAATGGCACCAGAAAAAACAGCAGGGCGACAGTTCCCGGGACCCCAATGACGGCAAATGCCTCAAATCGGCCAGGCCAGAACTTCAGCCATTCAAACATCGGCAGGTAATACCACTCCGGTCGAGGAACAAACTGAGTATTTGCCGGATTGGCGATGGGGCCAAGCTCTACAGGATGGAAGTATGCGAGAAATCCTAGACCGACCATCAAGAGCATTGCAAATGCCATGTCCATGAGGACCTGCCGAGGATAGAAACTCTCCGGGGGCAGTTGTGGATGGATGGGATCTTCGTCGATTGGACCGGCTGCGCCCGCTTTTCTGAACAGCGCGATGTGGATGCCGATGAACAGGAAGATCATTGCCGGAATGAGAAATACATGGGCAAAGTAAAAGCGCGACAATGTGAGCGTTCCTAGCGTGTCGCCGCCGCGCAGCATGTCTGTAAGCCATTGCCCTATCAAAGGAACTTCCCCGACAATGTTCGTGCCTACCGCTGTGGCAAAGTAGGAACTCTGGTCCCACGGCAGCAGATAGCCGGTGAAGCCCATGCCAAGGACCAGGAAGGACAGGAGCGCGCCGGAAATCCAGAGCAGTTCGCGACGGCCTTTGAACGACCCATAGATGAAGGTCTGTAGAAAGTGCAGCAGCAGCACGACGATCATCGCGCTGCTGCCGTAGTAATGCAGGCTGCGTAAAAAATCGCCGGCGG
>JAJZDO010000416.1 GCA_021805955.1 Acidobacteriota bacterium | reverse complement strand
CGTTATGTTGCAGTGTCCATCGGCATGGACATATTGCTGGACAAAATTGTCGCTGAAGCCGGCGCGGTTCACCTGTTCCGTGTAGACAAAGATGGAACCGGGGTTGATGAACTGGTCGTAGGTGGTATGGACGGCCAGCATGGGACGCATCAGGCGTCCAGTGGACGTATAGTACCGGGTGGAATATTGCGCGGCCAGTTTGTCCGGCCCATAGCGCTTGACGCCGTCGTTGAGCGCGCGGTCGTCCGCAGTGCCGGAGTAGAGGTAGTTGCGGTTGTCGAAGGGGCTGCCGCCGGCCTTGCGCTGTAGGTCCTGTACAACAAAGAGATGAAAGACGGTCATTTTGGCGACGTCTTTGTCGGTTTTGACGGCGGCCAAGATGCGCATGGCCGCGGCCCCGGTTGGGTTCGCGTCCAATGCTTGCTGGAGTTTTTGCTGCAGGGCATCGCCGACCGCAAACGATGGCGGGACTGGATCGAGCGGCGGCAGGAGGCCCGGGAAGTAGTAATCGAAGGCGGCCACCGCGGCAAAGGACTGCTGCTCATGCAGGTCGCTCGGTCCCAGCAGGCCGCACAGCGACAACGCACCGGTGTAGATATACGGGGCCTGCTCGATCGTCTCCATGGTAAGCGCGCCGCCCATGGAGTGGCCAGTGACGTAGGTTTCGGTGGGCTGGCCATATTTCGAGACAAAATATTCGCGCAGGAGTTCCGTTTCCGGCATGGCGCGCTCCAGCGCAAAGCCGGTGACGGAGTAGCCGGACTGAACGATGGCAAAGCCTCGATCGAGAAATGTCCGGTCCAACAAGTTGGGCGTCTGCTTGTAGGTGACGGGTTTTTCACTGTAGCCGTGGTAATAGACGACGAGCTTATGGTTCCACTTGGCTGGAACATCGATGCGATAGGCCGCGCCGCCGGTCTCTCCTGTCTCAATAGAACCAGAACTGTTCTTCGTAATTGTCGGCGCAATAGTGGGCGTATGTTCCTGAGCGAGGGCGGCACTCGCGACCAGCACAGCCAGCCCTAAAAGAAAAGATTTACGCAAAGTTCGGCCTCCGAATTTGGAATGAGGACAGTATAGCGGCGGCCAAGCGGGTGAGGCAGTTTCCCGAACCGCATTGTGGAGTGTAGCCGAATTGACTACACTCGATGCTGGAGGCGATCTATGCGGCAGGTTTCGCTACGGGAGTTCCGAACGCGCGGTTCCAAGGCACTGGAGGCTGTGCCGAATGGGGAGACAGTCCTGCTGGCGGGCCAGAAGGGACCGGCCTACTTTTTAGTTCCTGTAGTGGGAGATGTCATCCTGGAAGATCGGGAACTGCGGCGGGCCATGGCGAAGGCAAGCCTGCGCAAGAACTGGCACATTGCGGAAGCGGCTGGGGAGCCCTTGAGCGACGCGGAGATTGACCGGGAGATCCATCAAGTGCGCGTTGCGCGCCAACGCCGGAAGGGCAAGTGAGACTGGTCGCCCTCGACACCAACATAATCGTGTCCGCAGGTATCAAGCCGGGAAGCGTCCCGGCGAAGCTGGTCATGGATTGGGTATTGGAGGGGCGTGTCCAGGTAGTCACCAGTCCATGGGTGGTCCGCGAGTATCGGGAGGTAGTCAGGCGTACAAAATTCCACCGCTACGGATTTCCTCCCGATTGGCTGGAATTCCTGATCGAAGAGAGCTTGCGCCTTGCTGACCCTGCCACGCAAGTCAAGCGAGGGCCGGACCCGAAGGACATGCCCTTCATCGCTTTGGCCCAGGTTGCAGGAGCCTGGCTGGTGACCGGGAACCTCAAGCATTTTCCAGCGACCGTCAGGAATGGGGTCACTGTGCTTTCGCCGACAGAGTACCTGAGACACCTCGATAAAGATTGACCGCCGTCGTGCGAACGTGCCAAACGGCAAAGTTTTGGTTATTTGGTCCGGGCCAAATGTAATGAAACATGTCACCCCACTCTTCCCGCAAACAGCGCGGGAAGAGTGGTTCACTCGGGAAATTCAGGACCCAACCAATAGCTTCCCAACGCAAAAATGTGGCCCAGGAGGGTCTATCGATGGCTAAACGCGAGCACGATCAACTTACCGGACAGGAACCGGCACGGTCATCTTCCGAGAAGGGGCCAGCAGTTCCGATACAGACTGCATCCGTTGGCCCGACTGTTGTCGTTTCGCGCAGAGCGGCGGAGAAACTCCTGGCCGGTCATGTCTGGGTGTATCGGACCGACATTGAAGCATTGCGACCCGCCGCGGGAAGTGGCGGCATTCCGGCTGGAGCGCTGGTCGCCGTTGCGGATTCGCGCGGCATGTTCCTTGGCACAGCTCTTTTCAGCGACGCTTCCATGATTGCCCTGCGAATGATCTCGACGGACAATCTGGCCGACCGCGCTGCATTTCTACATTTGCTGCGGGACCGTGTGGCGCGAGCGCTCCAGATGCGGCAACACTTGCTCGCCGGCGCGCCCGGCACCAGCGCCTGCCGTCTGGTCTTCAGCGAAGCGGACGAGTTGCCTGGAATTGTGATCGATCGCTACGGCGAACTCCTCATTCTCCAGTTGCTGACACAGGGGACCTATTGCGACGATGTTCGCTCGACCATTGTCGAGACGCTGCTCCTTGAACTGGGTACCGGAGGGACAACTGCCATCGTCGAACGGCCCGATCCTCGCATCCGGGAACTGGAACAACTTTCCGCTCCGTTCTCCGCGCCACTGTATGCAAAAGATGCCGACCAGCCGAAGCTGGCCACTGTATTTCAATTGAACGGCCTGCGCTTCCATTTCGACGCGAATGCGGGCCAGAAGACCGGGGCGTTTCTAGACCAGAGGGAAAACTATGCGGCTGCCGCGCAGCACGGACATGGGCGTGCGCTGGATGTGTGTACGTACCAGGGAGGTTTTGCCCTGCATCTGGCGCGCCGATGTCCCAAGGTGACTGGAGTGGATGTATCGCGCGCGGCACTAGAGGTTGCCGAACGGAACCTGGACGAGAACAGAGGGCAATTTGTGGAGAATGGGCGGGGAGTGGAGTGGATTGAGGCCAGCGCCTTTGAACTGCTGCGAGACTGGAGCGACGCGGGCGAGGAGTTCGACACCATCGTGTTGGACCCTCCAGCATTTGCCAAGTCGAAGCGAGCGGCGGAGGGTGCGCTGCGCGGGTACAAGGAGATGAATCTGAGCGAGCTG
>JAJZDO010000465.1 GCA_021805955.1 Acidobacteriota bacterium | reverse complement strand
CTTCATGCGACGGCTCGCCGAGCGGCCTGCCAATGCGCTCTTCATCCTGCGCAATCTCTTCCGCGCATAGCTTCTTTACTGGATGTTTTTCGTAAAGCTGTTTTTACGGATGCGCGGCAACAGGCGCTGGCGCAGTCGGCGGCGGCAGATATGGCTCCACGCGCAGCAGATTTTCCAGGATCGCGCGCTCCTGATCGTTCAGCGAATCCGTGTAGGGCGCAGAACGCAACAGTTCCTTCCGCTTTGCGATCGGGTACTGGCGTAAATGGCGAAACGCCTCACTCAACGCCGCGCGCCGCTCCGGTGACAGCGTGCTCACCGCATGCAGGGATTCGTTGAAAGCCGTTCGTTCCGTCGGCGTCAGCCGCTCCATTGCCTCGTTCCGAGCCAGATACCGCTGTCGCTGCGCGACAGGCATCCGGTCAATCCGGTGCAACTGGTCCATGATCCGCTGCTGTGCCTGCGGCGTAAGCTGGCTGAACTCCCGATTCCGCCGAAGTAGCTTCTCCTGCTCCTGCATGGGCAGATTTTGATGATGCGCCAGCCAATCCGGCAGATGACCCGCCGAGGGCAAGGGCTGGTGCAAAAAACCAGGACCGCCTGCGTTATTCTGCGGCAAAGCCGCACCGTGATGCTGTCCCCCGATCAGGTCCTTTGCAGACAGCAGCAGCAGCAGGCAGGCAAGCGCCGCCACGCGCTTTGCCCCATTGATTCCCCATCTCTTGCGCATCTTCATCATCCTCGGCCACTCCGGCGACATTCACGCCTCAGCCAGCCTGCTCTGCTCCATCTTGACCGGGTCTGCTTCAGTCATGGCTGCCCGACAAACTCTCCAGCGTATCCAGCGCCGTTGCATTGGTGTCCAGATTCTGCAAATCCTGGATCACTGCCGGCGTCACTGTAATCACCGCCGGTGCTGGCTGGTGGCCCGGTTGTACATAGGTTAGATAGACTCCGCCGCCCACCATCACCAGCACAGAGAGTGCAGTTGCCGCCACGGGTTGCACACCCCAGCGCGTTCCATAGACAATCCGCGCACGCAGATCGCTCCATCGCCGTGCCAGCCATCCCCGCGGCGCTGCCGTGCGCTCATCTTCAAGTCGCGCCTCAAAGCGCGTCATAAAATATGCATTCGGCTCCGGAGCGGACCACTCATCCAGCACCTGCTTCAGGCTGCTCATCGCAGCAGCCTCGCTGCGGCAAGGTTCGCAACTCGACAGGTGTCGTTGCATGGGTGCAGGAACCACATCGTGCTCGTCCCCGATTTTCAACACGTGTGCCGTCATTTCTTCTCGTATATCTTTACAACTCATCATGATTTACCTCCCGTGGTTCGCCGATGTGCCCCGGCTGTCGATAGCTTTTTGCCTCACAGGAACTCACGCAAACTCTCTCGCAACGTTCGATAAGCGCGAAAAAGCAAAGATTTTGTCGCCGATTCGCTCAAGTGCAGCACTTCGCCAATCTGGCGATAATCCATCTCCTGATACTTGTGCATCAACACGGCCATGCGCTGGCGCTCCGGCAACCGATCCACCTCGCGGCGAATCGCCGACATCCTTTCCTCACGCATCAACACCTGCTCGACATTCAGATCACGGTTCGCAACCTCGGTCCTCATCCCGGTCACAGGGTCCATTGCATCCAGTTCCACGCGCTGCGACTCTCGCTCGCTCTTGTTGTCCCGCGCGTGATTCACCGCAAGATTCGTCGCAATCCGATACAGCCACGTACTGAACTTGGCCTCTGCGCGATAGCTGCTGCGCGCCCGATACACACGCAGAAAAACCTCCTGTGCCAGCTCCTCGGCAACCGCCTCCGTGTGTACCATGCGATAGAGAAAATGCACAATCGGGCGATGATATTTGCTCACCAGATACGTGAAGCCGCTCTCATCTCCAGCCGCAACAGCCAGCATGATCTCCGAATCGTTGCGCGCGCCATCGCTCGCCCGCTCCGGTCGTATGGCTCCGTGTTGTGCTTCCGGCTCGATCGTTTCTCTCATGCCCAGGCCCGGATTGCCCATCACCAGGGTCGCCATGTCTCTGTGGACACATCCCCAGCTTAAAAGTTGCGCGCCTCAACTGACAATGACGTAGTCCATCTTGACCGCGTCACATTGCCGACCACTGCCAGTGCAGTTTTGCTCTTGCCCTTGCTGTTGCCCTTACTGTTGCAGTTGCCCTTGCTGTTGCTTTTTTTGTTGTCATTCCCGCAGGAAATCTGCTTCTATTCCTGCTTTTGCTCTTGCGTTTGCTTTTGTTCTTCTTGTTGTCATTCCCGCAGGGAATCTGCTGTTGCTCATGTCTTTGCTGTTCTTCCTCAACAACCTTCTCACCCCCTGCCCGCAACCAACGGGAGCGCAACAATCGCCGCGTGGCGCGTCCGCAGACGCGCGGCTGCTCCATGCAATGGTGTTTGTCGGATGGCTCAACTGGATGATACTCTAGTCCAGTTGTTGCTTCTTTTTCATGCCGTGGCGCCCTGCCACTCAGAAGCATCTCGGGCGATTAACTCAGCGGTAGAGTGCCACCTTCACACGGTGGAAGTCGCAGGTTCGAATCCTGCATCGCCCACCAGTGCAAGCCCTCTTGGAGGTATTCAGGATTCGGGACTCCAGCATACTGTTTTCTCTTCAATCCCGCTTAAGGAGCGGGGTATTCTGAAACATTAGAGAAGATGGACGATGCTGGATGGCATCACTGACGGTGATGCCGCCCCTCCAGATCGCCTGTGCATCCTGATACCTGTAAAGTAGTTGTTGGGTCCTGGCGGTAAAGCGTCCACGAATTTGTGAGTATTCAGGCTGCACATGGATATTTACAATGTGGCCAGTGCAATAGGTGTGCGTCACCATCGGCACAATTAATGCTGAAGTCAATAAATCGCACACCTGTACCCCCACATGATTATCGCTATGACCGAATGTTGGCAGTTCAACGATACGCGGATAATGTCTTTGCCTAGTGCTGAACATTTTCGTGAAAATTGAATGAGCGACTTGTACATTCAGCCCCTTCGTTCTTGAATCCGCGATACAAAATCCGAAATCATCCGCAGTAGCAAGAAAATGATCGAACTCTTGAAAGAGCGATTGACAGGCAGCCGTGTAAACAGCGGTGTGCTTATTTTTCAGTCCAATTCCCTTGACGTAAACCCTGGAAACCAGCTTG
>JAJZDO010000751.1 GCA_021805955.1 Acidobacteriota bacterium | reverse complement strand
CGCCATGGAGAAGCTGGCCCAAAAGGTCATGATGCCCGGCATGACGTACCAATGGACAGGTCTGACTCTGGATGAACTCGAGTCCAGCGGCAAGGCGCTCATCATCTTCAGCCTGGGCATTCTGGTGGTCTACCTCACGCTTTCAGCGCAGTATGAGAGCTTTGCTCTGCCCTTCATCATTTTGCTGGCTGTGCCCATGGCGGTACTGGGCGCGCTGGGACTGGTGGCGCTGCGCGGCTTCTCCAATGACGTGTACTGCCAGATCGGCCTGGTGATGTTGATTGGCCTCGCAGCCAAAAACTCGATCCTGATTGTGGAATTTGCCGAACAATTGCGGCGCAAGGGCCGCTCCATCGCCGAGGCTGCCATTGAAGCCGCGGAACTACGGCTGCGGCCGATTCTCATGACGTCATTCGCCTTCATCCTCGGCGTGCTGCCGCTGGTCTTTGCTACCGGCGCGGGCGCGATCGGACGGCGCTCGGTGGGCACCACGATCGTAGGCGGCATGTTGCTCTCCACGGTGCTGAACCTGGTCTTTATCCCTGTGCTCTACGTCATCCTGAGCCAGGTGCTGAAGCGCGGCATCACCAAAATCGGCGCGGAGACTGAAGCATAGCGCAGAAAATCACTGCCCCGGGCGATGGGCAATTACATAATCCTTAATGCGGTCATAGACCCGGCTTGTGACCACGCCGCGATCTATCAGGTCGAGCTTGCTGCGGTAAGGCCGGAAGCGCACGATACGGCCGGCCCAGGTACGAGTCATGCCGGGAACCTTCATCAATTCATCCGCAGTGGCGTGGTTGATATCGACGCGCAGTCCGGATGGAGGAATCGCATGTGGCCTGGGAGCCGGCTGCTGCGCTCCTGCTGCGATTTGCGGCGGAACCGCAAGAATCACGCCAAGTAAGATAACTCCCCATCCGGTAAGTAGCGTTCTTGCAAGCACAGCCTCATTTTCTGCCGTGCGCCAGGCCTTCCGCAAGGCTGCGGATGCGCGAAACCTGCATTCGGGAGTGGGGCAGTCTGAGGTTACCGTTTCGTTCCCTTGCGGACATTTCCTCATTCGCCTATCGAACGAATGACTCTCGCCGGATTTCCTCCGACCAGAGTATTCGGGGGAACGTCCCTGGTGACTACCGAACCCGCCGCGACAACCGAGTTCTCGCCTACTGTTACGCCACCGATGATCGTCGCGCCAGCTGCGATCCAGACGTTTCTCTCAATCACGATAGGCTTGGCGACGACGAGGGCGCGCCGCTGAGAAGGTTCAATTGGATGGCCAGACGTGATGATACTGACGTTCGGCCCGATCATCACATCATCGCCAATATCGAGCCCGCCAAGGTCATAAAAAGTACAGTTCTGATTAACGAAAACATTGCGCCCGACACGGATATCGACTCCGCCGGTTGTGTAGAACGGTGGGATTAACAAAAAGTTGTCGTCCACTTTCTTGCCGATGAGATCGCTGAACAAGGCCCGGACTTCGTCCGCATCGTTGAACGTCAAACGGTTGAGCTTAGCGGTGATCGTCATAGCTCGTTTGACGCTTGCCAACATGGCCGCTGATTCCGGCGTTCTCCTGGGAATTATCTTGGTGCGATCATCGTTCGACATTCGTTAATTTCCTTGGGTTACGGTTGAGCGTGCTGTTCGGCGCACGAATGCGGCGCCGGGATTCTCCGATTGTAGCTACAAAGCGGATGGGCCGGAATCCAGCCAGAACGTCCATTTAAGATGCCTCACTGCATTTCCATCCTTTCATTTCTCATGTATACTTTCCTCGGTCTGCTGTAAAAATGGACGTATGGCAATTTCCCCAATTGCTCACGGCGGTAACGGAGGTGCGCATTTCCGCATCTTCGACAGAACACGGCTTATCTCTCTGGTCGTGTTGCTCGCGCTACTCGTTGCGTGTGTGTTGTTCTCATGGACTACGAGCGGCGCTATGGCGCGTCTCGCATTCCTGCGAAGCCGCAGCGGCGCGCGCGGCGTTGGCAGCGCGCCACAATCTCTCGTTGATATAAGCCCATGGCAAACCGCCCAGGAACTTGCGGCAATGGCCGTAACTGCCGAGGAAGGCGAGTACGCCCGCGATGCCGAACGGCTGGCCGATCACGAGGTGGATCAGGCCTTTGCTTCGGCATTGCGCCTGGCAACTCTGCAGGCGCAGCATCCCGATTACAAGGGAAAAGCGCTCGTGCTCGCACAAAGGGTGAAGCAACTCGAGCGAACCGTCCAACAGGATCAGGTTGCGGTCCAGCAACTGACATCCAAATCCGGCTCCTCTTCCACTCAGACTCCGGCCAATAGCGATCTGGATGTCGCCAAAGCACAGCTCGGGCTTGACTCCGATGAACTTGCGGATGCGAAACGGGATCTGGCCCGCGTCTCCGGCGATACCAGCGTCGAGATTCAGGAAGAACTGAATGCCCACGAAGCATCGATGCGCCAGTATGACCACGAAGTGCAGAGCGGCGCACAGATTGCCGTCATTTCCGAGAAGAAGCACACAACCCTGGCAGGACGGCTGGTGGCGTGGTTCGATCAGCGGAGCCGCTATCAACTGCTCCAGCAGGCGCAGCAGCAGGCTCAGGCCGCTGTTACTGCTCTGACGGCACAGCACAACGCGCTTGAATCTAAAGCTGACGCAAACCATGCCGTTAGTCCGGATAATGCAAAGGATCGAGCAACCAGGCTCGCTGATATCAAGACCGAACGCGCGGAAGGACAGATTCTGAGCATCTATGACGATCGAATTCAGACCGAACAGCAGCTTGCCGCTGTTTACGGCAAGTGGTCTGCGCAGGTGCTTCTGCAGCATCGCATTGTTCTGCATCTGATTTTGCAGTCTTTGACAGTGATCGTCTCTATATTGATCGGCATGCTTTTGATCGACACCCTTGTGCGGCGCCTGTTGGCTCATCCGGCAATTGATCGCCGCCAGGCACAGACGTTCCGCAGCATCTTTGAATTGGGCACGCAGGCTGTCGGTGTTGTACTGATTCTGTTCGTCATTTTCGGTTTGCCCAAAGAAACGCCTACGATTCTGGGCCTTGCCACCGCTGCGCTCACCATTGCGTTACAGGATTTTATTCTCGGATTTCTGGGATGGTTTGTCCTCATCGGCAAGAATGGCATTCATGTGGGCGACTGGGTTGAAATTTGCGT
>JAJZDO010000543.1 GCA_021805955.1 Acidobacteriota bacterium | reverse complement strand
CTGCAGAGAGGCCATCTGGAGCCGTGTGTAGGTGCGAAAAACCCTCGGCTCCGGGGTGAGACGCGCCGTGCTGGGCTTGATTGCAGAGTCCGGCTGGGTAAAGTCCGGGGACTGCAAAGTTGCCATTGCGCCTGGGATGGAGTCCTGAATGGCCCGCTCCGCCTCCAGTTCATTGATTCCGGCCCGCTCGAACACAGGAATGTTGAGCGCAATGTAAGGAAGCGACTGTTTGGGGAGCAAGTAGGCAAGTTGCTGACCGGGCGAAAAGCGGTCGTTCATGTTTTTATTCAGGGCCGCTACCAGAGTCCCCAATCGAATGGCTGCAGCGGGAACGCCAAGCTGCTGGGCGGTTGAGACGATGGGTGCGACTCCGTGATCGGCTGAAAGCGCGATCCATACATTGTGCAAGCCGCCGGGGACGTTGTGGTCCAACCAGCGAAAGAATTCATCCAGGTTGCCATCGAGCTGGTCCACCAATTGGCGCTGTTCCGGAGAGTCCGGCCCCACCCGATGGCCCAGCATGTCTGTGGAAGAAATACTGATCGTCAGTACATCGGTCACATCGCCGGAGCCAAGCTTTTCACCCGAGATCAGGGCCTGTGCGAATTCCAGTTCGTACTGGATCGCTGCGTCCGTGGGGCCGACTTTGGCGAAAAAAGACGCATCGTTCGCAACTCCTGCCGCAGTGCGCGCTTGGGCCGTGCTGTCGCTCTGGTTGAAGGCGGTCGCCCAGTCGGGCAACGTAGGCATGTAGTAGGTCGATGTGATGAAAGCTCCGCTTTGCGGGTCGATCCAGAACGCTCCATTGGCGGTATGCCCGGCGGGCAAAATGGCGGCCCGGTCTTTCAGGGAGATGCCGAACAGCTTGGCTTCGCCCTGGGTCGCCAGGCGGACTTCATCTCCCAGCGTGGTGGCCAGCAGATTGCGCGGAGATGCGCCTTCGAGCGAAGCCCCATTCGAAAGACCGACAATGCTGTAGCGCGGGTCTTCCACAGAACTGATGGGGCGCTTGGTGTTGCGGGCCAAGTCCCACCACTCATTGCCCGCGATGCCGTGACCGTCGGTATAGGCTCCAGTGCCGAGGGTCGAATGTCCGGGCGCAGTCATCAGGTTGCCGTAATCGTAATAGCAGTCGGGGAAAAAGGAACCATGCTCCAGAAAAAGATCGAATCCCTGGCCTTTGAAGTCCTTGCGGTAGCGTTCCAGATAATCTTCCCGGAATTGATCGATCACGAGAATGACGACGAGTTTGGGATGCGCGTCATAGGCGCTGGCTGCGCAGTGGGGGGTGAATGAAACGGGAAGAAGGAGAGCGAAAAGGCACACAAGAACACGTTTCAGCATAGGATCATATCTCGCGCAAAAATTTCGAATGCGGCTTGCTTATGGTAACAAGAGCCAGCGCCAACTGGAACCGCGCTCTCTCCGCTGCCCGCAATGGCGCTTATCGGTTGTAGAGATGCGCTTTGCTACACTCAAGCCAATGCACCCGCTTACAAAGCGCCGGCAGATGCAGCGAGTTGTTCGCGGGCTGGTGCTTTTTCTTTTCTGCGCACTGCTGTTTGAGGTGCTTACGATTGCAGTCGCGCCTCGATTGCACTCCGGCAGCGTGCTCAAGATCGCAAAGGACTCGGTTCTGCTTCGGGTCAGAAACGACTCTTGGGCGGACATGGCGCAAGGCGATCTGGCGTGGCGGCAGCGCCCCAACGCCATCTATGAGACAACATTTTTTCAACGTGGCGTCCGATTCATCTATCCTCCGACATCGCTGCTTTTATTTCGCGCCTGGCAAGCGGCGAGACATTTGCACGTGCGACCGTTTATTGCGCTAAAGATCACTCTGTTGATGTCGTTGCTGGCCACTTGTTGGCTGGCAGCGGAATTTTTCTTCTCTCTGCTGCCATCCGCAATAATTGCGGACTCTTCAAGGGCCGAGCGATGGCAGATACGAGCTTCCATCGCAGCGCTGATTCTTACTTTCCTCCCGGCAATCAATGCTTTTTTTCTGGGGCAGGTGCAGACGCTGCTGAACTTTCTGATGATTGCCAGCGCGCTGCTATGGCTGCGAAAATGCCGGATCTCTCCGGGAATCCTCATCGGCCTGACCTGCTGGCTGAAACCGCAAATGGCCCTTTTTCTGCTGTGGGGGCTGCTGCGGAAACAGTGGAGTTTTACTGTTTCGCTTGCGGCCACGGTGCTGCTCGGGTTTTCCATTTCTTTGGCGGTTTTCGGTTGGCATAACACGGCGGAATACTTGACCGTGCTCCAATATCTCGGTCGTCACGGAGACGCCCTGTTCACCAATCAATCGTTGAATGGACTGCTGCATCGCCAGATGCACGTCGGCTCGCCGGTAACCTGGGTCTATGGATATCCACCATTTAACTGGACGATCTACCTCGCGACGCTGGCATCTTCAGCCATCATTCTGGGCGCTGCGTTGATCGTGCCAATGCTTCGCAGGATGGCTGCCACGCCGGTGGACTTTCTACTATTCGCAATGGCCACGGTCATGGCCTCGCCCATCGCGTGGGAGCATCATTATGGAGTGTTCTTCCTGGTGTTTTTGCTGTGGATGCCGCTGGCCTTCGAGCGTTGGCCGGTATTTCTTGCGTTGCTTGGAATGTATCTGCTGATGACGGACAACTGGGCGCCCGTTACGCTGCTGATGTATTCGCCATGGACGTTTCTGATCTCACATGTTTATTTCGGCGGACTGCTGCTATTTCTATGGACACTCTTCGGGCGAGCGAGCGGAACGGAGTGCGAAATCTATATAGGGAAAAGCACATGAATCCTTCTGAGTTGCTGGAAGGGGCGTCACCGTCGCAAAGAAATTCAAATAGGAGAGATTGGACCGGTCGCGAAGACCCATTGCAAGCTTTGCTTAGGGAGAACGATCAACGCAATCCAGTTGCGGTAATAGTTCTCCCGGGATCACACTCGTTGAAAGAGCAGGTAGTTCATTGAGTCTGCAACCCAAAGGCCAAGCTACTGCGGCTGGTTTGTCCGCGTCGACCTGGTAGTTGAAGTCTTCCTTGTCTTCCTCGCGGACGATTTCTTTTTAGCTTGCGTCATTGTGTTCGAGTTCTTACGGACTGTGGCGGTCCGGTTGGCGCCGCGGGTCACCGAATCCGCGCTTCCGCGGCTGCTCGATCCAGTCTTACTTGTACCT
>JAJZDO010000003.1 GCA_021805955.1 Acidobacteriota bacterium | reverse complement strand
CCTCCGGCATGGTTCTCTGCGCCACTGCGTTGCTTCGAGAAACACCCCATCCAACTCAAGAACAGATCGTCACCTACATGGATGGAAATCTTTGCCGCTGCGGCACGTATCCGCGCATCGTTGCAGCGGTACAGCGAGCTTCGCAATCGCCGGCGAAGGCAGGTGGCCAATGAATCTCCGGGATCCACTCAGGGACGAACTCGCGCAGCACACCATCGACGACAAGCCGTACTGGTTTCGCCTCGACCGTCGCAACTTTCTCAAGCTCTTTGGCGGAGGCCTGCTGGTTTGCCTCACTGATGTTCCGACCTGGGCGCAGGAGTCCGGCCGCACCTTCGGCAGTCATGAACTACCGAAAGACATCGCGGCGTGGCTCTCCATTGCCGCCGATGGCCGCGTCACTGTTTTCACCGGCAAGGTGGAAGTCGGACAGAACATCCGCACCTCTCTAGCCCAACAGGTTGCGGAGGAACTCCGGGTCACCTTCGACTCGATCACCATGCTCATGGGAGACACGGACCTGACTCCCTGGGACATGGGAACGTTTGGCAGCCGTACCACCCCTACCATGGGACCGCAGCTCCGCACCATGGCCGCAGCCGCGCGACAGATGCTCGTCGAAATGGCCGCCCGGCGATGGAATGCCGACCCTGCAACCCTGACCGCCGCAGACGCCAAAGTGACGGGCTCGCAGACCGGTCAGTCCCTGACGTATGGCGAACTGACACGCGGCGAAAAACTGATGAAGACAGTCTCCACTAACGTCGCTCTCACGCCAGCCACGGACTGGAAGATTGCCGGCACCGCCGTTCCTAAGGTAAATGGCCGCGACTTTGTCACCGGGAAACACCAGTTTCCCTCAGACATCGTTCGACCCGACATGATGTTCGGGAAGGTGTTGCGACCGGAGGGATTTAATGCCACGCTCATTTCGCTCGACACAACCAAAGCGGAGAAAATGCCCGGCGTAACGGTCGTGCATGACGGCAACTTTATCGCTGTCGCCGCCGCGAACCTATCGACTGCAGAACACGCTCTCTCCGCGTTACACGCAACCTGGAACGTACCCACGCAGCCATCGAATAAGGACCTTTTCGCATCTTTCAAACAATCTTCCAAAACGCAGCCGGAGGACGGCGGCCCTGAGCACGTCAGCGGTTCCGTTCCGCAGGCGATGGCCACTGCCGCGATACAACTGCATCGGCAATACACCGTGCAGTACATTGCGCATGCGCCGCTGGAACCGCGCGCTGCGGTGGCGGAATGGGCGAACGGAAAGCTGACTGTCTGGACTGGGACACAACGCCCGTTTGGCGTTCGCGATGAGTTGATGGCTGCATTTCACATTCCCGTCGAGCAAGTCCGCGTGATCCAACCCGACATGGGCAGCGGCTACGGCGGCAAGCACACCGGCGAAGCGGCCATCGAAGCCGCACGACTGGCGAAAGCAACCGGCAAGCCGGTCAAGATTGTGTGGACACGCGAAGAGGAATTCACCTGGGCCTACTTCCGTCCCGCGGGACTCATCGAGATCGGCAGCGGCGCCAACCGCGATGGCACCCTAGTCGCCTGGGAACATCACAATTACAACTCCGGCCCTGCGGCCATCGCCACGCCGTACAGCGTTGCCAACCAACTCAGTCAATTTCATCCGGCAAATTCGCCCCTGCGTCAGGGCTCCTATCGCGCACTTGCGGCCACCGCCAACAATTTTGCGCGCGAGTCGCACATGGACGAAATGGCCCATGCGGTGGAAATGGATCCGTTGGAATTTCGCATGAAAAACCTGATTGACCCCAGACTGCGCGCTGTCTTCCAGGCAGCGGCGGACAAGTTCAACTGGGGCCAATCGAAGTCCACTCCCCAACGCGGATTTGGTATCGCTGGCGGGAATGACAAAGGCGGCTACGTGGCCACCTGCGTCGAGATAGAAATCAATCCCGCGGACAAGAAAATCGGCATTCGCCATGTCGTGCAAGCCTGGGAATCGGGAGCGATCGTCAATCCGGACGGTCTGCGCAACCAGGTGGCGGGAGCCATCGTTCAAGGGATCGGAGGTGCGATGTTCGAGTCGATTCAGTTCGCGAACGGTCGCATTCTCAACCCGCACTTCGCACAATATCGCGTTCCCCGTTTCAGCGACGCGCCGCAGATTGAGATCGTCCTGATCGACCGCAAGGACCTGCCTTCCGCCGGCGCGGGAGAAAGCGGCATCATCGGCCTGGCGCCCGCGGTAGGCAACGCCATTTTTGCAGCCACTGGAATACGCCTACGCAACATGCCGATGGCGTCCCTGGACATAGCGCCGAAAGAAACGGCATCGATGTTCCAGTCGGACCACGGGACAACACAAGAATCTCTTGCGTATGAATCGGCATGACGAGTACAACCCAACGTTGCACTGACAAATTCCGTGGGGCGCCGCGATCAACGAACCCCTTGAAGTAAGCAAGCAGACGACGATTCTTCTCCGGCCCTCCGACTCGAATATCCGCCTGGCCCTACAGGAGGTCTAGGAAGCCAAAGGATTATGTGGTGTTGCCGGCAGGCGATCTCTCCCAGCCAGTGGACTGATTGAGCCGGAGTGTCAAGAGTCCATTTGCCAGGTTATGCGGTTGATCGCCGGCCGCCAAAGCTACTGCGAAGATTCCAAGGCGGTATTCTTCTTTTGAGTCTGGCTGGTTGCAGGCGGGCTATACCCTTGAAGTCCGAAGCTGATCTGTACGACTCCTGCATTTGGGGCCGCAACTTCGACAGTTAGCTCAATGGAAGCCACGCAGGCAGTGGAGTTAGGAAATACCCATGCGGATGCAAGCGTGCGTTCTTTCTTCATGTAGCTTATAGTCCACTCATCCTGACCCGCCCAGATGCTTCCCGGCTTCAACAAGTCCTCTTGGCGAGTCGGCTTTCCGTACTGCTGTATCAGATCGGCTTCAATTGTATGGAACTGCCTGATAAGATCAGCGCCGTCGCTGTCAGTATAGATGTCGTTTGTTACAGCGCTGACCTTCACTAAACCTTGCGTCGGAGAAATGGTGAGAAGGTAGTAACCGATATTGGAAAATGGCTTCGGCGCAGCGGAGGTAGAGTACTCATTCACGCCCTCGTCCTTTAGTGGACCCACCAGACCAGTAATCGCCTGTCGACTCATACCGCAGTGAAAACCGAACGGGCCGG
>JAJZDO010001051.1 GCA_021805955.1 Acidobacteriota bacterium | reverse complement strand
GAACTCAATGTAATGGCGTGCTTCGTCGGCGGACTGAGGATTCTGGAAGACGACGATGCTACGGTTATGCCATACGCGATGCGCGAAGCAATGCAGTCCGGTATTCACCAATTGGGCCTGCTCATTCACAAACTGCTCGAGTTGAGGCGCGAAGCGATCAACAACATGTTCGTCCGCAGCGGAGGAAGGAGCACGGGGACAGACGATCCCGGTTCCGTTCCTCATACCTGCAAGGGAGGCTTCCGGCGCTTCCATGCGATGACGAGGGCCCACCCCTGACCGCAGGGATGCCAGGTAGCGGGCGTTTTCGATGAAACGGGATGCCTCTTGATCGTCGAGTCCACGTTGCTGCTGAATCTCAGAAATGGGGCGTTCCCCTTTTCCTGCTTCACGAAGGAAATCAAATGCAACGCGGACCCGACAACTCGGCTGTTCGATTTGCGGCTTGCTGTCCTCAGTCGGCGCGGAAGGGCGCTGATGCCCCAGCACCTTCTCGAAGAGCTTGCAGGGCACAGCCATGCGCTTTCCGTCAGCCATCCAGCGATCAATTGTCATGCGCGACTTGCCGCTCGCCAAAAGGATCAACTGCCTGCGAGGCCGCATCATTTCAGAAGACTCCAGATAAGCTGCAAGTAGCCAGTCTGCGAAATGGACATAGTGCTCCATGCTTGTCCGCGGACTGCCGTGCCCCAACAATTGCGCCAATAAGTAAGCATGCTTCCGCGTGGCGCAGTCATGCTTCTCGATCTGCATACGAAATTCGGGTGCCTGACGGAGCCATTCGGTTGTCAGCGCGAGATGAGGGAACAGGTCGGGCAGATGATCCATATCTGCCAGCATCAGCCGCAACCAGGTCCAGCTAGCAAAGCTGTGGCGAAGCTGATGAAAGTGCATCGACTCGTCTCCGGTCACGCGCTGCAGGATACGGTTGATCTCGCGGAAGATCGATTGCGGTATGACCTCATAATCCCTGGACGTGCCTCCAAAGAGGAAGCGGCTTGTGCCATCTGCACATGCGATTCTGCGCTGCTCTCGCCAGGCAAGAACTTCCTGGAGTTCAGCCTGAGTCAAGAGAATACGGAGCGGTATCCGTCGTCGCGCGTTACGGCTTTTGACCCTGATATTGCCAAAAGGTCTTATGGTGAGTATCGTGTCCGCTCCCGTGTGAATATCCTCAACGAGGCGAAATAGCGCCTCAAGCCTGCGCAATCCACAGCGGAATCCGAGGATGACCAGAATTCTGGCGATGCTGCGACATTCCGGAAAATGTATTTCCGGCCAGGTAGTGTCGATCGCATCGAGAGCCGCGAAGTAGTCCTCAAGTGTGAGTGGATTTGCATCGACGGGAACGATCCCGGCTTGCGAACTCAAAAACATCTGGCTTTCGACTGCATCTTTGTTGTGCCGGGCCATCAGGAACCGATGGAATTCCGATACTTCCCGCGCAAGACGACTCCGCTCTTTTGCTACGGCAGGCAATTTATCGTTGATCTTCGCGTCATCCTCCATGGCGCCGAGTGCTTCGAACATCTCGCTGTAAGCCACTTCCAGCTCTTCCGAATTGAGCTCGACAGGGTCCGCCAAGCCAAGGGTCGCACCCATTATCCTGCCCAGATGAAGCACCTGACTTTTCACTGAACCAGGTGTGCGCACTTTTCCAGCTGGCGTGCGAACCTCCAGCATCCAGTCCATAAATTCGGCCAGCCGCCGAACCAGCGGGCTTAAATTTTGTTTGCTGGTGAATACTGCCAAATCAACACGCAGTCCCTGAATCTCTGGCGACGGAACAGCAGCGCGAAACTCCGCCAACCATTCCGGTTCAAGATCCGGCGGTGGGCCTTGCCGCTTCTGCGCCGAATGGGCTGACTTCGATGGCACCACTTCAGACTGGTTGCCCCTTGCCTCGATGTTGTTGCTTACCATCCTCTGCAAGGCTCTATGGCTCATCGAGTGCGATATGTATTTCCGCTTGCTGTACGCGGTCAACGTTGCCGGCAACTCAAGCATCGCAGCAGCCTGTGCAGCCTGTATGAGCCGGTCCAATCCACCAACCCGAGAGCCAGAATGATCGCCAGAAGCTGTAATCCGCGTACGCAGCAAGTGCCTGATGCGCCTGGCCAACTCTCGATCCGAACAAGTTCCTTCCTCGCCTTCATCTGACTTCAGGAGAATGGTTACGTTCGCCGGGCGCATCCGAGCCAGTAATGTTGCCGAAAGCTCATCTGGTTGCCATCGTCTTAGCTCCATCTTCGGGATTCCATGCCAGGATAGCCACAGATCAACATGGACTCTCCCGTCAGCGATGTATACGCACGAATTTATGTTTTGTACGGCACGCACCAGCGCCAATATGGAGTGGATGTTATAGAGGCCCCCATACAGAACCGCCGATACAATCAGTAGTTCAATGTTAGGGCGAGACTCCTCTGGCTCTTTCATTCGGTCCCTCGCCGCCAAATCATCCAACCACGCAGCATGCATCTTCTTCCAGTCTTCATAACGTGAGAGCAGAATCGCGAAGTTTGGTCGAAATGGATTCTGCTCTTCCGCGACAAAGACCGGGATTCTTGGGTAGGGAAGGTTCAGGCGCTCTTTCGCAGCATAGAACGCACAGGCCTTTCGCAGGACCCGCAATAAATCAAGCGTCTCCTTTTCATCTTTTGAGCAGGAGTACATCAGCTTCTCAAGTCTTCTCAGGTCTTTTTGAGTCCAACGTCCCTGCTCCCGTCCCAGAAGTATCTGGCCGACACGCGGCTGGTTGTCGTTCAAGAGGCCGAGTAACTTCGGCAGAATCATCGTGGACTGCCGTAGCGTAAGGCCAAGAACAGAAGGATTCTCGAAGATACCTTCTCCCACGAAGTTCAACGTCGTTTACCTCCGGGTAGTCTCAGTGCAATAGGACCGAACCCCAGTTCACTCAGCAGCGAGGGGAGAGCGACATCCAATTCCTTACGCATATTTGCAAGGCGCAACGTCGAGAACGGACCCCAGGGCTCTTCACCGCGCCACCAATGGCCCATCAAACTATCCACGATCTCAGCCGAGACTCCACGCTCGCGCAATGCGTTGTAGACGAAATGCCGCCCTGCATTCGCGGGGAATGGCAAGTACTCCTGGAGAAGAGGAGCCATCGTTCTTGGCCGAACCGTTTTCTGCTGCAAATCTGCGTAAGGAATTG
>JAJZDO010000804.1 GCA_021805955.1 Acidobacteriota bacterium | reverse complement strand
GCTCCTCTTGCCGTCCTCACTGCTTCGAAGCTCACTCAAACTGACCGGATACCGGCTGGGTCGCATGCATGCACGGCTTCCCCTGAGATGGAAGCGTCGGCTTGGCATGAACTCGGCCTTCTGGAGCTGAACACTCAAAGCAACGATTGCGGTTTGTTGAGTATTATTTGTATGCGGAAACCGGGAGCAGTCCATGCACATGCGCAGGATTGATATAGTGAGTCATGCACCCGCTCGAGCTTTTTGCGCCATGCCCATAATCAAGCAACTTATCCTTAACCAGTTGAGAATCTGGCGCGACCGCGTCGTACTCGAATTGATCGCCGCGCGAAGCACCGGTTGCCGCATCGATCCCCGGGCACTCATTCATATCGACAAAGGTTGTTCCCTTACTGTAGGACGTGATGTAAAGATCATGGCGTTTACGGTCGTTCTTGTGGAATATGACCGCCAGGCTGCACAGTCGTCGAAGGCCGTTCTGGAGATCGGGGATGGAACCTACATCGGAGAACTGAATAACATTCGCGCAGCCGGCTACACACGAATCGGGAAGAACTGCCTGATCTCTCAAGGCGTGTCGATTATCGGCAACAATCACTCGTACGCGCCGGACCGACCAATGATCGATCAACCGGTACGGACCGACAAGCTAGGCGTCACGGTCGGCGACGATGTATGGATTGGCGCCAACGCAACGTTGTTGCCTGGCGTAACAGTTGGCGACGGAGCGATCATCGCGGCCGGCGCGGTGGTGACAGCAGACGTTGAACCGTACACGATCGTCGCCGGCATTCCAGCGCGGCTGTTGAAGCGCAGAACTCTGAGTGAAGATAACACTAACCTCCTGACTGAAAAAAACAGACTCGTTCCGACAGGATCAGAACATCCGCCGAACTCGACGGCCTGAATTGACAATCGCTTCTGGTCAACCACTACCCTTCATCGCTGTCGTCCCATCGATCCATGCGCATTCTTTACGTCAATACGCTTTATTCTCCTTACGTGATTGGCGGTGCCGAGCGCGTGCTCCAGACTCAGGTGGAGGCAATGCAGCGTGCAGGACATGAGGTCGCCGTCCTGACCATTGGCGATCAGCCCGGTCTGCACCGCACCATCGAGAACGGGGTTCCGGTGTGGCGGCTCGGCATTCGCAATGTTTACTTCCACTACGACGAGTTGCGGCAGCGCAGGTATGGCCGACTGAAGCATGCCATGTGGCATCTGGTGGATATATACAACCCTTTGATTGCTTTTTCGGTACGTACTGTCGTGCAACAGTTCGCTCCCCAGGTGGCAAGCTGCCACAATCTTCCTGGATGGAGTGTCTCCCTCTGGGACGCGTTGCGGGAAAGCGGTATCCCCATCGTTCAGGTTCTGCATGACCAATATCTGCTCTGCGCTTCATCGGATATGTTCCGCCACGGGCAGCGATGTGAGTCTCGCTGCATGAGCTGCCGCGCCCTGCGCCTGCCCCATCGGATGAAATCGCGTCAGGTCGATACGCTGGTAGGAGTGAGTCGCTTCATCGTCCAAAAAATGCTCGATTATGGCTACTTTGAAGGGGTTCGGGCCGTACGGACAATCGGCAATATCCTCAATCTGACCAGGAAAGATATACCCCGGCAACCTCGCGAGGAAGATGGTCACGTCGCCTTTGGCCTGATTGGCAGGCTTGCACCGGAAAAAGGTCTGGACCTGATACTGGATGCCTTTTGCGCAGCGTCTGAGCCACACTGGAAGTTACTTGTCGCAGGTCAGGGGGAGGCTGGATACGAATCCGCAATCAAGAAAAAATATCGGCACCCGCAGATCGAATTTCTGGGCAAGGTCGCGCCGGAAGACTTTTTTCCGCGCATTGATTTCACCGTGATCCCATCTCTTTGGGAAGATACTTTCCCAAGTGTCGCGTTTGAGTCGCTGGTGTATGGAAAACCGGTTCTGGGAAGCCAGATCGGTGGCATTCCAGAGATCGTCACCGATGGAGCGGGGATATTGTTTACGCCGGGCAACAGCGCGGCTCTCATTCAGGTTTTGCGCCAGGCGGCGAAGCAAGCCGCCTCTTTCCGCAGCCGCTCTTGCACCATCCAGCAGGCTGCTACCTCTTACCTCGATGAGAAACAGTGGATCGATAACTGGTCAGAGGTCTACGCTGAAGCCATTGCAGCCAACCACCCAAACTGATGCGTGCCTGTAACGGATGGCGCTCCAGGTCGGCCTCTAACGTCGGGATGACCGAATCGCAAGCAGTAACTTCTCCATCGACTCTCGACGCGGCAATCCGGTCAGGCGGCTGGCAAGCATAAACCATTTCAACCCGAGCCGGGGAAAACGCACCGGCAGGCGGCTCAGCATGAGCGTGATCTTCAGATCGAGACGTCGGCTATAGAGTCCGGCGCGTTGCCGAATCTGGTTATAGACAAACAAGCTGGACTTCGGATCACCAGACAGCAAAGCGCGTCCAGTCAGTGTATATGCCAGAGTCACCACCTCACGTGGCGTGATCGCTATCCTCGCTGCCAGGATGCGGCGCATTGGGGTTGTAAGAGGAAGTTCCAGCAGCAACATTCTGCCCAGCGCCTGGTCCACTGTGGACCAGTGGGTTTCCTCCCCCGGCTCGCCCCATCCGATGATCTGACGATGCGAGAGCACTGCCACGCCATCCTCTTCAAGCGTCATCAGCAGCGCTGCAACCAGCGGTGCCATCGAATAAATCAGATGATAGGCGTAACGCAGGCGGCTCCGCAGACGCTCCGCATGCAGGACCGAGGCGGAGATGAAAAGAATATTGGCGAATGAATCTATTTTTTCGATGAAGTCTTTCACCCCGCGGCAAATCATCTGCTCGCTGCGCATGCACATCTCAGTGCTGAAATTGATGGCCGTTACATGCGGAAACTCCCGAATGGACTCCAGCGCAATACGCACCGAATCGCGGAGAATGTGGTCGTCATCGCCCAGCACCCATACAAACTCTCCTGTAGCATATTCGACACACCGGCAGATATTGGCATCGGCACCAATATTGGTGCGGTGGCGGCAGATACGCACATCAGGATACCCTTCCAGGACTTCAGCACTGGTCTCAGACACAGGTATCGTCGATGCATTATCCAGGATCAGCAGTTCGCAAACCGGCGTCAACTGAGGCAGCAGAAGTGCCAGAGTTTCGTTGAGCCGCGCGT
>JAJZDO010000883.1 GCA_021805955.1 Acidobacteriota bacterium | reverse complement strand
GCCTTTGGAATTCAAATCGAAGAAGGTGGTACTTCATGTCTCCAACAGAAACGATTGTCGGCACAACCGAAACGCATACTCCGGTCTGCAAAAAAGCCATCACCGAACCAAGGGTGTTGAACGAGGCGTACGAATACGCAAAACCATCGTCGTTCTCGCGCGGACTGCGGCTGGATATTAAAGGTGTCGCCATCTTGATGATCTCCGGCACCGCCAGCATCGACGAACACGGAAAGACCGTCCATGTCGGGGACTTTCGCGCACAGATGTTGCGCACGCTGCACAATATTACAGGACTGCTGGCGGCCGAAGGCGCCACCTGGAAGGACGTCGTCCGGACCAGTTGCTATCTGCGCGACATTGAGCGCGATTACGATGAGTTCAATGAAATACGCACACAGTTCTTCAAGGAACTCGGACTCAGCCCTCTGCCGGCCTCGACCGGGATTCAGGCGATTTTGTGCCGCCCGGATCTACTGATTGAAATTGAAGCGATGGCGATGTTCGAGACCGACCGCGGGAGCAAATGACCCGCGGCAGTATGGAGTCTCCAGTCAGGTACGCGTCGCGAACTTCATCGATAGGACTGGATGGCGCGGTCAAGATCGGCAAGCAGATCTTCTTCATCCTCAATGCCGACAGAAATTCGCACCAGGTCTTTTGGCAGATCGCGCTGCGCCAGCAGTTCCGCTGGAACGCTGGCGTGTGACATGTTGCCCGGCACGCTGATCGATGAGTTGACGCTGCCGAAACTGACGGTGATGCGAAACAGCTTGGTATTTTCTGCAATGGCTTTCGAAAGAGCGACGGAGCCGGTGGTGAAACTCAACACAGCGCCGGCACCGCGCGCCTGGGAACGCTGCAGCTCATATCCACGATCACTAGTCAGCCCGGGATAGCAGACCCGTTGGATCGATTTATGTTGGGTCAGATATTCCGCAATGGTCTGCGCGCTTTTTTGCTGGCAGTCTAAACGCAGCTTCAGGGTCTTCATGCCGCGCAGCAGCAGATAACAGTCGAAGGGCGCGAGTGCATTGCCTTCCGCGTTCTGCACAAAATAGATCTGCTCGGCGAGCGTCTGATCTTTCACTACGATGGTTCCTGCCGTCACGTCATGGTGGCCGCCAAGGAACTTTGTCCCCGAGTGCAGCACTACGTCCGCTCCCAGATCAAGCGGGTTCTGTAGATACGGCGACATGGTGCTGTTGTCCACGCAGAGAAGCGCACAGTGAGCATGCGCCATGGCAGCCAGATGGCGTAGATCTACCACGCGCAGCAATGGATTGGTTGGCGACTCCACGTAAATCAATTTTGTCTTTGCGGTGATCTGTCGTTCGAAATTTTCAAGATCGCACGCGTCCGCATAACGTGCCGTGATGCCGGTGCGCTTCAGCACTTTCGTAAACAGGCGGCACGTGCCGCCGTACAAATCGTTGTCCGCCAGTATCTCGTCGCCGTTCTGCAACAACTTGGTCGCGGTGGCAATGGCGGCCATGCCGCTGGAAAAACAATAACCATGCGTACCGTTTTCCAGCGATGCAATCTGTCTTTCCAGGACCGCGCGGGTCGGGTTGCCGCTGCGGGAATAATCGTATTCGCCAAACTGGTCTGCAAATTCCTGCTCGAAGGTTGCGGTCTGGTAGATCGGGGTTGAGATCGGACGAAAGCGATCTCCAGGCGCGGGATCAAAACTTACCAGGCGGCTAGCGAGCTTCATGGCCAACCTCTTTCGCTGGTGCGTTGCATCCCGAGGCTGCGAATGCCTGCTCTAAATCGCGGATGATGTCCTGCGGAGCTTCGAGTCCAACCGAGAGTCGGACCAAACCATCCGCGATGCCGAGGCTATGACGCAACTCCGGACCAAGGTCGGCGTGGGTTGTCGAAGCGGGATGCGTAATCAGAGTTTCCAATCCTCCCAAACTTTCCGCGCGCAAGCAGAGCTGCACGCTGTTCAACATGCGAATGGTGGCGTCGTATCCGGCTTTCAACTCAAAGGCAATCATGCCGCCTGCCGCGCTCTGTTGTTTTTCCGCCAAGGCTTTTTGCGAACAGGAAGCGAGTCCTGGAAAATAAACTCGCGCCACCGCTGGATTGCACTCGAGCCACTCCGCAATGGTGTGTGCGTTTTCGCAGTGGAGCTTCAACCGTGCCGGCAGAGTCTTCATTCCCTGCAGCGTCAGCCAGGCCTCGAATGGCGCCTGCGTGGTGCCGATGGTCTTGCGAATCAAGCGGAATCGATCGAGTAGCTTCTCATCCTGCGTGGCCAACGAGCCGCCGACTGTGGCGTTATGGCCGTCAATGTACTTCGTCGTCGACAACAGAGAAATGTCCGCGCCCAGTTGTAGAACATTCTGCAGAATCGGCGTCATAAAGGTATTATCGACCGCCAGCAAAATCGAATGGCGTTTGGCAATCTCCGCAACAGCAGCAATGTCCGTCAACTTCAGCGTCGGATTGCCCGGCGTCTCCAAAAAAACAATGCGCGTCCTTGGCGTGATGGCAGCTTCAACGTTTTTCGGGTCGGAAGTGTCCACGAACGATGCGGTGATTCCGAGATGGTCCAGCACTTCGCGAAACAGGCGCATGGTCCCGCCATACACAACGTCGGTCAGCACGACGTGATCGCCGGCTTTTAGCACGGAGAGAAACAGCGTGGTGACCGCGGCCATGCCAGTCCGAAAACAAACGGCCGGCGGCGTGCACTCCAGGGCTCCAATTGCTTTCTCAAGCGCGTCCACGGTTGGGTTCGATACGCGCGAGTAACTATATCCCTTGTCGACGCCCACCGCATCATGAACGAAGGTGCTGGTCTGATACAGGGGAAACAGGATTGAGCTGGCGTGGGACTCCAGCGATCGTCCGCCATGAATCGCGACGGTAGAAATATCTAAATCGGGTGTGCTCAAAATACTATCTCCATTCGGGCTGATGCGCTGATTCTGGGAAGAAACTGGCCGTGGCGGGGACGCCCCAAGTGGCTGCCAAAATGAAGATTGAGCGGGATAACTCAGACTTCAGAAGCTGGCCTGCGACCGCCTGGGGCGCGCATGGCAATATACATTCGAGAAGGTCGAATCATCATCGCTCGGCAGAACTCCACTACCAAAGAAGTTGCTACATTGTAGCATAGGAAGATTGCGATTCCGATGGCCAATCCCCGGCGCGGATCGGAAGAGTTGCAGGAT
>JAJZDO010001008.1 GCA_021805955.1 Acidobacteriota bacterium | reverse complement strand
CGCCGCCATTGCGGCAAAGCTGCGGCTATGCTGCTGCCACAACAAGAAATGGTTCGCGTTCAAAGGCAGCTCAGGATATATGTCCTTGAATTCCGCGACTTGTTCCTGCATCGCCACCAGCCGGCCCGGATGCGGATACGGCAGCGGCCTCAGCAGCACATCGTAGACCAGAGTGAAAATTGCCGTCGTTGCGCCAATCCCGATCGCCAGAGTAAGGACGGCGACGACCGCGAAACCCGGTGCCTTGCGAAGCTGCCGAAACGCGTAACGGATGTCCTGCGCAAGCTTGCCCATATCGAATCCCTCCCAGGCCAAAACCTGGCCTCAATGCACATTACGTGCAATTGCTGCGCCAGTTCCCAAAATTTTGCAGTTTCATAGCCAGCAACAATTTACGCCACACGAACATCCGAGCATCCCCCAAACAGTGTCCGGAAATGAACACTCGCGTCCAGAAACGGACAGGGGTCACCTGGAGGTCGATTTTGTCAAGTCTGGGGCAAAACCAAAGTTGTTTGTAGGACAATTAAGAAGCTCGTCATTCTGAGCGTAGCGAAGAATCTGGGTATCGAGCATTGCTGTTTTTCGAAATACAGAGGTCCTTCGGTCGCCGAGGCGACCTCGGATGACGGCGTTAACCTTGCGCCAACTCTGAGGTTGCTTTACTCAAGTGTCCGCTTCAACTGGCCGCACGCTGCGTAAATGTCCCGTCCGCGCGGACGGCGCAGAAATGCCGCCACGCCGCTGGTGAGAAGCTGCTGCTGGAAGGCCGCCACGTCTTCCGGCGACGGCATTCTGTAGGGAATCTCCGGACCCGGATTCCATACGATGAGATTGACCTTTACCTGCAACCCGGATTTCTTCACCAGGGCCGCGAGTTCGCCGGCGTCCTGAGCGCGGTCGTTGACTCCGCCGAGCAGGACGTATTCAAACGTCAGCCGTTCACGAGGACGCAGCGGGATGGCCCGCATTGCCGTCAACAAGGCTTCAATGTTCCACTTGCGCGTGATCGGCATCATCGCTTCGCGGACTCTGTCGTTGGGCGCGTTCAGGCTTAGCGCCAGCTTGGGCCGCATCTTTTCCTGCGCAAACCGCTCGATGCCCGGCAGAATTCCGGACGTGGAGACCGTCATGCGCGACTCGGGAATGCCCACGCCTTCCACCAGCAGATGCACCGCAGCCATGAAGTTGTCATAGTTCAGAAACGGCTCGCCCATTCCCATAAACACCAGGTTGATGCGGTCGCGCCCGATGCGCACCTGATGACGGTTCAACACGGCTACGACCTGGCCTGCAATCTCTCCTGCGGTCAGGTTGCGTTTCACGCCCAGCTTTGCGGTCAGGCAGAACTGGCAGTTGACCGCGCACCCGACCTGGCTGGAGATGCAAATGGTGGCCCGTTGAGACCCCCGCGTCTCAGAAGCGAGACGCGAGTCACCCAGATTGCCACTGGCCGCACGTTCCTCGAGCGCCGCTTCCGACCCGTCGCCGATTTCTCCGTCGTCGCCATTTGGCATCCATACGGTCTCGACAGTTTCGCCATCGTTGCAAGCGATCAAATATCGCTCGGTCCCGTCGCTCGATAGAAACGTCTGCGCGATCTTCGGCAGACCGACGGAATATCCCGCATCGGCCAGTCGGGTGCGAACGGAAACCGGCAAAGAGGTCATCTCATCCAGGCTGGACACGCGCTGCCGATAGAGGGCCTGCCAGATTTGCTTCGCCCGATAAGAATCTAATGCAAAACTTTCAGTAATTTCTTTAAAATATTGAAGACAAATACCGAATAGAAATTTATCCTCAACCGTTTTGGCGGAAGGTCTGTTTTGCTCGAATTGTGGAAAACTTGTCACAAAATGTGGATAACCGCTTCCAAACCCGCCACTTGGACGCCCTTCGGCACGCGGAGCCAGTCTGTGAAAAAATTATATAGCGATGAACACTACGTACAATCCGCACGATAGCACGCACTTCAGTTCCCATGGCAGTTCGCTCGACAGCTCGCAAAACCGCAATATCCGTCGCACCCAACTTCCCAACGGCCTGGTAATTCTTACCGAGCGCATGGAGCATGTCCGCTCCGTCTCCATGGGGGTGTGGGTCAAGACGGGATCGCGCGATGAGCGGCCGGAGATCAACGGCGTTTCGCATTTTGTCGAGCACATGGTCTTCAAAGGTACGAGGTCCCGCTCTGCGAAAAATATCGCGCGTGAAGTGGACGCCATCGGCGGCAACCTCGACGCATTTACCAGCAAGGAAAACATCTGCTTCAACGTAAAGGTGCTCGATGAGCATGTGCCGAAGGCGCTCGATGTGCTGACGGACCTGGTGATGCATCCCGTCTTCGCGCCGGAGGACATCGATCGCGAATGCAAGGTGGTCCTGGAAGAGATCAAGATGGATGAGGACAATCCGGACATGCTGGTGCATGAAATTTTTACCCAGAGTTTCTGGAAGGACCATCCGCTGGGCAAGCCGATCCTGGGGACCAAGGAGACGGTGCGGCGCTTCGACCAGTCCACGCTGTTCGACTTTTACGGCGGCCGCTTCCAGGGCGGCAACATGGTTTTTTCCGCTGCGGGCAATCTGGATCATGACTGGTTCGTCGAACTGGTGGCCGACAAGCTGGCGCACCTGCCGCCCGCGCCCGATGCCAAGTTGATAGGCGCAGCCGCGCTGCCCAAGGTGCATGCGCGCATCGTGTCCAAGCAGAAGAAATCCCTGGAGCAATTGCAATTGTGCCTTGGCGTGCCGGCTCCGGCGGTAGACGACGAGCAGCGCTACACGGCTGCGTTGTTGAACATGATCCTGGGCGGAGGCATGAGTTCCCGCCTGTTCCAGAACGTCCGCGAAGACCGAGGCCTGGCGTATTCGATCTTCAGCGAACTCAGTTCGTTCCGCGATACCGGCTCTTTATGCGTGTATGCGGGAACCTCCGCGCAGAACGCCGAGCAGGTGATTCGGCTCACGGTGGAGGAGTTTCGGCGTCTCAAGGAGCAGGCAATTCCGGAAGAAGAGTTGCAGCGCACCAAAGACCAGTTGAAGGGCAACATCCTGTTGAGCCTGGAAAGCTCCGGCGCGTTGATGTCGAACCTGGCTCGGCAGGAGATGTACTTCCAGCGGTTTTACGCCGTGCCGGAGATTCTGGAGCAGGTGGCCAAGGTGACGAGCGAAGATCAGATCGG